>CAMIVJ010000199.1 GCA_946401765.1 uncultured bacterium
TGGTATGCGGGCGACTTGCGGTCACGCGAATGGAAAGAGACGACCGCGTCGAACGCAAAGGACTACGAAGAGAAGTTCGGCGCAAACTTCCGCCGTCAAGTCAGGGCGATAGGCAAGGAAAGCGCCGAGTGGGAATGCGAGCTGGGATTCTGGCCAAGGCAGGGAATCAAGTGCAGCAACAAAAAGACCGGCAAGGTTGTGAAGCTTGCCTTTGAAACGCCGTTTCTCATGTGGTTCATTGATTACGCAACGCAGCTGCCGGACGGCAAGGTGTTATTCTGCATTCTGCCCGACCAGATATGCGTGGCCGATCCGGGCAAAAACCAGATTGCTGTATTGGCCAGAGGGCAGAAACCTATCGTAGAGATGAAATAGCGATGTTTCTGCCAACGACAATAGAAGAGATGCGCAGGCTCGGATGGGACCGTGTGGACGTAATTCTCGTCAGCGGCGACGCGTATGTGGACTCCCCGTACTGCGGCACGGCCGTGATAGGTCAGGTGCTTCTCAAGAACGGCTTCCGAGCGGCGGTGCTGTCCCAGCCCGACGTGAAGGATCCCGCGGCATTCCGCGCGCTGGGAGAGCCGCGCCTCTACTGGGCAATCTCGGCCGGGTGCGTCGACTCGATGGTGGCGAACTATACGGCGTCGGGCAAGCGGCGCAGGCAGGACGACTTCACTCCGGGCGGCGAGAACACGCGCCGGCCAGACAGGGCCACGATAGTCTACGCCAACGCGGCGCGTGCGGCTTTTCGTCCCGCAAAGCCCATCATCCTCGGCGGCATAGAGGCGTCGCTAAGGCGCGTGGCGCACTACGACTTCTGGAGCGACAAGGTGCGCCGTCCTGTGATTGCGGACGCTAAGGCCGACATTCTCTCATACGGCATGGGCGAGCGGTCTATGGTGCAGCTCGCCGAGGCGATCCGTGACGGCGCCGACTGGCGCGGTGTGCGCGGAATATGCTGGATGGCGAACGACGAGCAGCGAGGCCGCCTTGCCGACGCCGTGGAACTGCCGCCTTTCGACGCCGTGGCGCAGAAGACCGACGAAGGGCGCCGCGCGTTTCTCGAGGCGCACAGGCTCTTCACCGCGAACCAGGATCCTGTCACCGCCAAGACGCTTGTGCAGCGCGTGGACCTGCGCTGGCTCGTGCACAACCCGCCCGCGCCTCCGCTTGAGCCGAACGAGCTCGACGCGGTGCACGACATTCCGTACATGCTGGACGCGCCGCCCTCCATCCGCGCGCAGGGCGCGATACGCGCGCTCGACACGGTGCGCTTCGCCGTGACGACGCATAGAGGCTGCTATGGCAACTGCAGGTTCTGCGCGATAGCGGTGCATCAGGGGCGGCGTGTGGTGAGCCGCAGCGCGGATTCCATAGTGGCGGAGGTGAGGCGGTTCGCAGAGCATCCGAAGTTCCGCGGAACGGTGGCTGACGTGGGAGGGCCGACGGCGAACATGTACGGCTTCGAGTGTCCGCGCAAGAAGACGCAGGGAGCGTGCGCGGAGCGCGACTGTCTGTTCCCGAGATGCTGTGCGGCGCTTAAGCCGGATCATGGTCCGCAGCTCGATCTTCTGCGCAGGCTGCGCGCGCTCCCGGGGGTGAAGCACGTCTTCGTGGCGTCGGGGATACGTCCGGACCTCATCGCGGTCGACGCGCGCCGCGGCTGCGAGTATGTGTCCGTGCTCGCGAAGCACCACGTCTCGGGCCAGCTCAAGCTCGCCCCTGAGCACGTGGTGGACCATGTGCTCGCCGCGATGGGCAAGCCCGGCGTCAAGTCGCTTCTCGAGTTCAAGGACCGCTTCGACGAGGCGTCGCGCCGCGCCGGACTCCGCCAGTTCCTCACGTACTACTTCATCGCCGCGCATCCAGGCTGCACTGATGCCGACATGCGCCGCCTGCGCGACTTCGCCGTGCGCACGCTCAGGCTCGTTCCCGAGCAGGTGCAGATATTCACGCCCACTCCGCTCACCGATTCGACTGCGATGTACTATACGGGCCTCGATCCGCATACCGGCCGCCCCGTGTTCGTCGCGCGCGGCGCATCCGCCCGCCAGCGCCAGAAGGACATGCTCACGTTGCGCGGCGTCAGAAACGAGTTCAAGAAATAGGAAGGAGCCAGTCAATGCAAATGAGAAAGACGATTAACAAGTACGCCGCGTGCGTCGCGGTTGGGCTATCCGCGTTTTGCGCAACGCCAGTGCCGGCGGTCAACGGGCCTGATGGAGGCTGCCCGGTTTCCGTGAAACTGCGCGGACACGAGAACACGGAATGGTCGCGGTCGTACGCCTACCATCTCGTGGACGGGCGCAAGAACCTGCCACGCGTGCTGCTGGTGGGCGACTCGATCGTCAACGGCTACGAGGGCGAGGCGAGGCGTCTCCTTGAGGCGAAGGGCGTCAACGTCACCTACTGGATTTCGTCCTACTGCGTGACGAGCCCGCACTACCTGACCTTCCTCGGAATCTACCTCGACGAGGCGAAGTACGACGTGATTCACTTCAACAACGGGCTTCACTCGCTCGACACGCCGACGGCGGACTGGGAAAAGCGGTTCGAGGCGGCGCTCCGGCTCATTCGCGAGAAGCAGCCCGCGGCGAAGATCGTGTGGTGCACGTCCACGCCGCTCAAGGACGCGGCGAAGACTGCGAAGGCGCGCGAGCTGAACGCGGCGGGGGCGAAAGTAGTCGCCAGGCTAGGAGACATCGAGACGAACGACCTCTTTGCGGCGCTGGATCCGCTCGAGCGCAACGCGAACTGGAGCGACACGTACCACCACAAGCCGCATGTATGCAAGATGGAGGGAGGACTCGTCGCCAAGGCGGTGTTGTCGGCAATTGACCGGAAGAAGGCATCTGCGCAAAGCGCGGCAATCCCGCGCGAGACGATGGAGCGCATCGCCCGCGAGGTCGCCACGCCGTACAAGTTCGGGATGGTCATCGCTCCGGAGAAGGGCGAGAAGCTCGACGGCCCGATGGTTTTCCGGCGAAACGGCAGATGGTATATGATGTACGTCCGCTTCGACGGCAGGGGATACGCTACGATGCTGGCGGATTCCGACGACCTCCTGACGTGGCGCAAGCTCGGATGCATCCTTTCGCGCGGCAAGGCGGGCGACTGGGACAGCGAACAGGCCGACGGCGTGCCGCTTCTGCTTGACCCTGAATGGGAGGGGTCAAATGAATTGAAGTCCTTCAATGGCAAATACTGGATGCTCTACATCGGTGGTTCGAGGAAAGGCTATGAGCCGGATCCGCTTTCAACGGGCGTAGCGTTCACGGACGATCCGGCCGCCGCGCGCGAGTGGACGCGCGCCAAGGCGGTGCCGGCGCTGAGCCCGTCCGACGCCGACGCGCGGCCGTTCGAGCGCAAGACGATCTACAAGCACTACGTCGTCGAAGACGCATCGCGAAGCCTCGGCGCGCGCTTCGTCGACTACTACAACGCCAAGCAGAAGGGCGAGTGGCACGAACGCATCGGAATGGCGGTGTCGGACGACCTCGTGAACTGGCGGCGCTACGGCGACAAGCCGGTGATCGACGACTGCGTTCCTGGCAGGGCGGGCATATCCGGGGATCCGATGATCCGCCGGATCGGCGACGTATGGGTGATGTTCTACTTCGGCTACAACTGGCGGCCCGGCGAGAAGGGCGCGTTCGACACGTTCGCATGCTCGCGCGACCTCGTCAACTGGACGAAGTGGACGGGCGAGCCGCTTCTGCGTACGTCCGAACCCTACGATCGCGTCCATGCGCACAAGCCGTGGGTCATAAAGCACGACGGAGTGGTGTACCACTTCTACTGCGCCGTCGGTGACTCCGGGCGAGGCCTCGCGCTTGCGACATCGCGCCGGATCAGCCGTCCCTAACAGTCTCACATCCATAGAAAGGACATAAAATGAACCCTAAGTCACTGGTCACATTCGCCGCGCTTGCTGCGGCTATGCTCGCACAGGCTGCCGCGCAGGCCGCGCCCGAAGCGCAAGCAAAGAACGCCTACATCTTCTCGTACTTCTGCGGGCAGAGCGACGGACTGCACCTCGCGGTTAGCGACGACGGCCTCAAGTGGACCGCGCTCAACGGCAACAAAAGCGTCCTGAAGCCCACGGTGGGCAAGGACCGCCTGATGCGCGACCCCTCGATCTGCCGCGGTCCCGACGGCGTGTACCGCATGGTGTGGACCACTAGCTGGCACGACCGCATCATCGGCTACGCCGAGACGCGCGACTTTGTCAACTGGAGCGAGCAGCGCGCCATCCCCGTGATGGAGCACGAGAAGGGATGCCGGAACTGCTGGGCGCCGGAGCTCACCTACGACCCCGATACCGGCACGTACCACATCTACTGGGCGTCGACGATTGCCGGACGCGGCGACGGTCATCGCATCTACCGCACCACGACGCGTGACTTCAAGACGTTCACTCCGACGGAGAAGTGGTTCGACCCTGGCTTCAGCGTGATCGACGCCGCGATCGTGCGCGATCCGCTCACGCATGACTGGGTGATGACGATAAAGGACGAACGCGAGAAGCCCGTCGCGAAGAAGCACATCCTCACAACGCGCACGAAGTCCCTGGACAAGGGTTTCCCGACAAAACTGGATGGACCAATCAACTTTGGCCCCGACTGGGTCGAAGGTCCTTCGCCGTTCCTCGTCGGCAACGACATCCTGGTCTGCTTCGACAACTATCGGCGCGGACGCTACAACATGATATCCAGCTCCGACGGCGGGAAGACCTGGAAGGACCGCACTGCGGAGCTCAGCCTGCCGAAAGGCATCCGCCACGGCACGGTCATAGCGGTTCCCAGGCAGGAGAAGGACGCGCTGGCCGCGAGATTCCGCGACTAGGCTCCGCAACTTGTTGCGCGGCAGTCTCTCTTTTGGTAAAATATCTGTCCCATGGGCGCATTGCGCCCGGAAAAGAGAAAGAACATGACGAGAGAATACAAAGTGGGCCTTGTGGGCGTTGGCGCCGTGGGCTCTGAGATGATCAAGGTGCTGAAGGAGAGGCATTTCCCCTGCGGCAAGGTGCAGGTGTTCGCCTCGCGCGAGCGCGATGAAGTGATCGGCGGCGAGACGTACCACGTGCTGAAGGCAGGCGAAGACTCCTTTGCCGGCCTTGACATTGTGCTATTCGCGGGCAAGACAGACGTTGCCCTGCAGCTGCGCGACGCCGTGGTGAAGTCCGGCGCCAAGATGATCGACAACTCCCGCGCCTTCCGCCAGGATCCCGACGTGCCACTCGTGGTGCCGCAGGTCAACGCGGAGGACCTCGACTGGAACAAGGGCGTGATCGCGAACCCCAACTGCACCACCGCCATCATGCTCGAGGCCGTAGCCCCGCTGCACCGCGCCAAGAAGCTACGCCGTCTCGTCGCCGCCACCTACCAGGCCGCCAGCGGCGCGGGCGCGCCTGGCCTTGACGAGCTTGAGAACCAGATACACGCCTACGCCAAGGGCGAGCCGCTCACGGTGAAGGCGTTCCAGCACCAGCTGATGTACAACCTCATTCCGCACATCGACAAGTTCGACGAGACGAACTGGTACACGCTCGAGGAGCTCAAGATGCTCAACGAGGCGCGCAAGATGCTGCACCATCCCGGCCTCAAGCTTTCCTGCACCTGCGTGCGCGTGCCGATCGCCCGCGCCCACTCCGAGAGCCTGAACCTCGAGTTCGAGGAGGAGATCACGCCCGAGGAGGCGCGCGAGATTCTCTCGAAGGCCGAGGGCGTGAAGGTGGTGGACGATCCGCTGAACGGCGGCTATCCGATGCCGCT
>CAMIVJ010000200.1 GCA_946401765.1 uncultured bacterium
CTGCGACGATAAACGCGCCGATCTCCGTCGGAAACGATCGCATCATAAAATATGGCGCGGGCACGCTCGCCGTCAACGCGGGAAAGCTTGGCACGGTGCCCGGTGCGCTGGCGTTCGAAGGCCAGCTAGAGCTGCATCTGCAGTCAGGAGAGACGGTCATGGTTGCCGATCAGCCCGACATACAGGCGCGCGACGGCGGCATCTCGTTCATCGGTCCAGGCACGTTCACATACATGCGCAGCTACCCGCGGAACTATGGAAGCACCAACGTGATAGACGGCGGAGCCACTGCCATCCTCTCCGGCAGAACCGCAGGCGACGGCATGATCGTCTCGGGCTGGAGAACAGGCGAAAGCATCGAGCAGGCCGGCGTCACCGCGCTTGGCAACTGCACGATCAAGAGCGCCAACAATATGCAGACGCTTCTGCAGCGCGACACGGCCATCGTGTTCACGGACGTGACGACCGGCGCGACGATTTCCACCGAGAGCGCGGCCGGCGTGCCGATCACCGTCACCACGGCGGGCGCGGGAGTGTTCTACGGCGCCGGGCGTCTCAACATCGCGGGGTCTGGCACGTTCGTGTTCAGCTCCAGCGCGACGTTCGCCCAGACAGGCGAGACCACGGTCAAAGGCGGCGCCACTGCGCGCCTCGAGGCTGACGTTCCATCTGGCTCGTTCAGGGTCGAAAGCGGCGGCACGCTGACCGTGGTGGACGCCACACGCTCAGTGGGCTCGGTCTCGTTTGAGGCAGGTTCGGCGTTCAGTCCCGTCCTGAACGCCACGGCGAAGGGCGCTCTCTCGGCGGTGAACGGCGTGGCATGGCCTTCCTCGGGAACGGTGAACCTCAAGCTCGCGGGCGGGGCCAAGCTTCAGGACGGCGAGTACACCGTGCTCGCGAACGTGGGCGCTGACGCGCTTGCGCATCTCACGCTCACGATCTTGATTCCCGGAAAAGTCGCCGAGCTCTTCATGGACGGCAACGACCTCAAGGTGCGCATAACAATCGGCGAATATCTCGACCTCGTGTGGAAGGGCGGCGACGGCGCGTGGAGCGATGCCGACGGATGGAACGACGACGAGTGGATTGACTTCTCGCGCGCAACGTTCCCCGCCGCCGGAGGAACGGTGACGCTTTCCCAGGATGTGAACGTGGGCAGCCTCTCGTTCCTTGGACCCTATACGATTGCAGGATCGCGCACGCTTACGAACCTCGCAGAAGACAACGTCCTTCGCGCGGACGCGGATGTTGCCATCGAGCCGGAGTACGTTCCTTCGACGAAGACGCTTGTCAAGACGGGCGGTGGCATGGTTGCCTTCTCGAACGCGTCGTCGGCTGACGGCACCACTTTCACTCTGCAGGGCGGAGGAGTGGTCTATTCCCAGCCTGCCGAGGGAGTGGCGAGAGTGAACTACTCCGCAGACACTACGTTCGGCCTTGGCGGCGGTACGATCGTCTCGGGCAACATCGCCAACTCCGCCGGCACCAACGTGCTGCTTAACGGCACGGTGCTGATGAACTCGAATCAGCTCCGCACGGTCGCCGGCTCAACTCTCGTCTATGACGACGGCGCCGCGGTGAGCGGAGAGGGCGCTCGGTTCTGGGTGTACAGTGGAGGCCATGTGGTTCTTGGCGAAAACTGCGGCAAGCTGCGCTTCGCAGGCACAACAATGTCCTCATACGTGGGCGCTGCGGATTCGGGCACCCGCAACAGACTGACGATTCTCGGCGGCGAGCTTGAGGTGTTGGTTGACGACGAGACGCTTCCTGCGTTCTGCATTGGTTCTCGTCCCGAAGTGGGCGTGACCGGAATCGTGCACATGGTTGCCGGCGCGCTCACCACGTCGAACACGATAATGGGCCGCAGGTGGGACTCAATGGGCGACGACCCATGCGAGAGCTACGGCGAGCTTGTGATGGACGGCGGCACGTTCACCTCTGGCTCGCTCATCGTGGGCTCCGTTAAATGCGGGCAGAATTACGGCGATGGCGTCGCGGTGCTGCGCTTCAACGGCGGCACCGCTCTGCTCGGCAAGTTCCATACGTTCCCCCTGACCGACCGCGACATCCGCTTCAACGGCACAACGTTCAAACCATTGGCGGACGCCGATGATTTCTTCCTTGCGCGTCCGTGCCGCCAGCGCGAGACGATTGCCGTTGGCGCGGGCGGACTTGTCTTCGACACCGACGGCCACAACGTTGGATGCAACTTCTCGCCCTCCGGCGAGGGCGGCGTCGTGAAGCGCGGCGCGGGCACGCTCACTTTGAAGGCGGATCTTCCGTGCACCGGGCCTGTGAGTGTGGAGGAGGGCACGCTTGCGTTCGAAGGAACGCGCACAATCGCAGGCGGCGTGACGGTTGCTTCCGGCGCCGCGTTCGCCCCGGGCCGAGCTCGCGTGACTGTGGGCGGCACGCTCACGTTTGCCGACGGCGCGGTGCTCGTTCTTGACGTGACAGGCGGGGCGGCGGGAACTTTTGCCGCGTCTACGTGCGTCCAGCAGGGCGCGCTGACGATCGCCCTGGCCGCGCCGGAGAGCTATTCCGGCACAAGCGTGCTGATCGAGGACTTGACGGGATTCGACGCGGGCCGCATATCAGTGACGGGGCTGCCGGCCGGCGCAACGGTTGAAGCGGCAGGAAACCGTCTCATGCTCTACGGCGCGGGCGCGAGCGTGTGGAAGGGCGGCGCTGGAACGTGGGCAGATGCGGACGGCTGGAGCGGCGCGGCGTGGGTTGACGGGTCCGCGGCAAGGTTCGCGACCGAGACGGGGTCGGAGGTGACGCTCGGCGAGACGGTGCAGGTGGCGTCACTCGGCTTCGCGGAAAGTGCGTCCATCCTTTCCGGCGCGGCAGGGGCTGCCATCGCGCTTGGCGGGGGAGAGATCGCGGTGCCTGCGGGGCGCACGGCCGTGATAGCGCCGCGTCTCGAACCGCAGGGAGGGCTCGTGAAGCGTGGCGCGGGAACGCTCGTTCTGGGCGGCGAGCAGAACGCCCTCGGGTCCGTGCGCGTGGAGAGCGGCGCGCTTGAAGTGGCAGGCGCGGCGGGGGCGCTGGGCTCGTTCAGTGTGGACAACGGCGCGACGGCGCGTTTTGCCGACGGCGCGAGCGTCATGACCGCTCTGGCAAGATGTGACGGCGAGCTTTCTGCGAGTGGCGTGGCCACGCTCGAGGCGCAGACGTTTGAGATCACGCCAGACCTCGTGATTCCGTCCGGCCTGACTGTGCATGCCCAGACGATTCCATACGTCACAGTGACCAACAACGTGACAGGCTTCACGGTGAACGGCACGCTCGAGTGCGACAACACGCTGACTGTGGGATACGTGCTGGGCGGCACCGGGGCGCGACTTGGAAACGACGTGTACGACATCGCGGGCGAAGGTGTTCTTCGAGTGCCGCAGATGCACATGCGCACGCAGTCCACGCTCAACTTCACCGTGAACAGGCTGGAGATCACGGGGCCGTGTCTCTATGCGCCGTACAACGGTTCAACCTCGGACTCCGGATGTTGGGGCAAGCTGGCGTTCGACGGCACCACGGTTGCGCCGTGCGGAGGAGATGTGAGCTCTGGCGTGGTACAGAGGTATCGTGAGGTCGAGATCGTCCTGAGAGATGGCGGCGTGACGTTCTGCACGCTTGACGCTGCAGACGGCGTGACCGCACGCACGATCTCCCTCACTGATGGAACGGCGTTCATTTCCGGTGACGGTGGAATAACGAAGACTGGTCCCGGAACGCTGTTGATGTCGTTGGAGCAGACGTACACAGGCCCCACGCGCGTGGAGGGCGGCACGATCAAGGTGATGAGCAGATCGTCCACAAGCGTCTTCACCGCTAGCGGCGAGGGGAGCTTGATCCAGTTCGCGGGGGCGCTTGGGGAGATGCCGTCGGTTTCGCTTGGCGCAGGCGCGAAGGTTCTGTTCGGCGACGGCGAGACGGTGACCTCGATAAGGCCGAACGGGATTTCCGGCGACGCTGGATCGGCGATTGAAGTCATAGCGGGCGGCGGGAGCGCATGCATCGTGCCGTTCCTCGATCTCAGGGACTGCGACCTTGACATGCCGCAGGGGACGCCTGTGCGCGTGGTTATGAAGGCGGCGATTCCGAACGGAACGTACGACATCGTGGGGTACGGCGCGGACGAGGCGGCGAAGATCGCGGATTTTGCGTTCTCGTTCGTGGACGAGGCGGGAAGCGGCTGCACGGGACGTTTCGAGACGGTTGCGGACGAAGGAATGGTGCGTCTTGTCATCGACGGGTCGCAGGTGATGCCGAGCAGAAACGTGTGGCTTGGGCGCGGCGCTACTGGCAACTGGAGCGAGGCCGTCAACTGGGTTGCAGCAGCATCTCCGTTTGAAGGCGCGTCGCTAGTGTTCGACGGAACGCGCGGCCTCACGAACGTGAACAACACAGGCTCGACGGCGTTTCCGTCAATGGTCTTCGAAGAGGGGGCTGGGCAGTTCCTTGTTGACCTGCAGGGCGCGGGGCAGGGAATGAACGCGATCACGAACTCCTCCACGGTGCGCCAGGTGGTGCGTGGCTACTCGAATGGCATGGACCTTAACAAGTCGGGCGGCGGAGAGCTGGAGCTTGTGAATCCTGTGATCGGCGGAAGGCTGGTGATGGACCCCGGCTCGCCGCTTGCGCTCCGTTCGGAAAGCGGAGTCACTGTGACTGTGAACAGCAACGGCGGTGGAGCGTCCGCCGGGCCGCTGAGCTATCTCGGCCCGGGCTCGTTCCTGACGTCGCGCATATATCCCTACTCTGCCGCAGTGCCGGTGAAGTTCGACGAAGGCGCCATTGTGTGGATCACCACGCACAACAAGGCGAAGGACGGTCTGATCGTGGCCGGCGGCAAGGACCGCTATCTGCTTGCCGGCCGCTGCACGATAGGCAGTCGGTTCACCGATCCGATGACGGAGCTTCTTAGGGCCGTCACAATCGAGTTCACCGACGCGGCGGTCGGCGCCACTGTGACCACCGACAACGTAGATGGCACGCCAATCACGATCCAGACGACGTGCAATGCGTCGGCATCCACCCGCAACAACTCGTGCTTCAGGGGAACTGGGCGCTTCAACATCGGCGGGCACGGCATATTCGTGTTCAATCCGCAGACGACGTTCGAGCACACGGGAACGACCTTCGTCGAGGCGGACGCGACGGCCGTAGTGAAGCCGAGCGTGGAGATATCCGCCTCGCCAGTCACGGTGGCGGGCACGCTGAGGTTCGAGGGCGGTGTGCTCGCAAGGCCGGTGACGGTGGCGTCCGGCGGACTTCTCGAGTATCCTGGTGCCGCGTCCCTAGGCGGGATTACGCTAGAGGCGGGGGCCAAGGTGCGCATTGCCGTGGCGGCAGACGGTTCGGTTGCGTCCGCTAGATGTGCTGTAACGCCGCCAGAGGAGGGCAAGGTGGAGATGGAGCTCGCCTTCGCCGAAGGGTCCGTGGTCGAGCCGAATGCGGCGTTTGCGCTTACGTCCGGCGCAGGCCTTGCGAGGGCGAGCGCGGCGAGGTTCGAGGCGAGGGCCACGTGCGGCGGCGCGGCGTTCGCAGCGGATCTCATCGCAAAGCCGCTAGTCGAGAATGGAGAGCTTGTGGTCGTGTTCCGTCCGCGCGGAACGATGATCTACCTACGGTAGATTGCATGCATCTGCAGTTCAACGGCGATCCAAAGACGATGCTCTGCTGCGGAATTGACATATTCAGGGAATGCGTATATAATACTCGACCGAGGTCAAGGAAAGGTGATCAGTCAATGAA
>CAMIVJ010000201.1 GCA_946401765.1 uncultured bacterium
ACAACACCTGCAACCAGCAGACTGCATACGGCCGCGAGTTCCTTTCTTGTCATGAGCATCTTTGTTTTCCTCTCTTTAAAAAAAAGTTTCTGGTTTTCCTTGAGCACTACTATAGCAAATTTTCAGACGGCGCGCAATGGTACATTTAAAAAAAATCATCGCACGATCTCGTACAGGAAAGTGGCGTCTGCGGCATCGCGCGCGGTGTCGGCGGCAAAAGAAAGCCTTCCGCCGCGCCATGATGACGACATCTCGCACCGGCGCGAGCCGTTGGAGCCGAGCGCGTGGACGCGCGGCGCGGCGCCAGGCGCGAGCCTCAGCTCAACCTCCGCCCTTCCCGCGCGCATGAGATGCGGCAGGCGTCCCCACTTCAGCAGAATCGTCTTCTCGGCGTCGGCATACGTCGTGCCCTCGTCCTGCACGTCCGTGACGTGAGTGAGCAGCATGCGTCTCGACTGCGCCACTGGCGCTCCGTCGAGCGAGCTCACCCACACCGCCGCAGGCGCGCCCGTCACCCTCGCCGCGAGCGCGCCGGTCTCATGCCGTCCGTCCTCCGCGAAGAAGCCCTGCGTGCACTGCGTGTTCACCGCGAACACGCCCTCGTCGCGCGAGATCGCGATCTGCCCGTCGCCCGCGCCGCGCCCCCGCGCGAGCGACTTGAAGTAGTCGGTCTTCAGCGAGAACGCATCCGGAAACTCGGCGCTGTCGTCAGCGAAGGCCGGGCCGCCCTCGCCAGTCCATGTGCCGAATCTCGCGTACCATCCGAACCACATGTCGCCGATGTTCGCATGCGGACCGCAGTCGAGGTTCGAACGCACCTTCTTCTCCGGCAGCACGACGGCAAAGGTCTTCGCGAGGGGCTTCAGGTCGCGGCGCATGTAGAGCGTGAGCGCGGCGCGCTCGGTCGCGCGCTGAAGCGGATCGCGCGCAACGTCGAAGTACGACATGGGCCTAGGCTCCAGCACGCCGTCGCGCGAATGGCTCCACGCGAAGCGCCACACGCCGTCGTACTCCTGAAGAGCGGCCTGCGCGCCAAGCATCATTCCGCCCACGCCGCGGAACTGGCCGGGACCAGAGTAGTTGAACTCCGTGATGGTGAACGGTCGGTCGAGAAGACGATGCCTCGCGACGCCCTCGAAGCCCATGTCGCCGCGGCGCACGGGATTTGCGTTCGGACACTTTGAAGGAAGACTCCACGACTTTTCGAGGAAACTCGGGTGATCCACGTAGAAATGATCGTCCACGTAGTCGTAGCGGGTGCGCACGAGCTGATAGGCGATTGGATTCTTCCAGCACGACATGTCGGTGAGCAGCACCTTCGAGCCCATTTCCCCGCGCACGAACTTCCTCATCCTCTCGGCGAAGTCCGCCTCGAGGTCGGCAAGGAAGAGCGTGAATGCGCAGTTCTGGCGCGAGTTCTCCCACGCGTTCGACGGAATCTTCTCGGTGATGTCGTTGTACCGCTGCGGGGCCTCTGCCTTGCGCGCCGCGAGCCATGCGCGCCACTTGGCGGCGAAACGTTCCTGGCCTGCGAGGAAGGCGTAGCCGTGGTTGCCGAGATTGCCCTCGTTGATCAGCGCGAGGAAGGCGAGCGCGGGCTCGTCGGCCCAGCGGCGGCCGGTCTTGGGGTTCACATGCCCGAGAAGGCTGCGCGAGAACGCGAGATAGTTCTCGAACACGCGCTCGTCGAAGAGAGCGAGAGACTTGTATTCGTCCATCGGAATGATTCCGTCGCGGTCTATTCCGCACGCGCGCCACGGCACGCGGCGCGACACGAAGAGGTCGGTCGTCAGGTAGATGCCGTGCTCGATGCAGGCGTTGAGGATGTGGTCGAGCTGGGCCATCTTCTCCGGACGGATCGCGGTGCCGTCCTTCGCCTCGCACAGCTCGCTCTCGTAGTGGTGCAGCCGCAGCGCGTTGTAGCCGAGGCGCGCGAGGCGCGAGCACATTTCACGCGCATCACTCTCCGGCAGATAGTTGGCGGTGAAGCAGAGGTTGCATCCGTAGAAGCGCTGCGGCACGCCGGGCCTGCCCTCGAACTCGAAGTGCGGGCCCTTCGCGACCACGCGCCCGTGTTTTCCCGCCGGCGCGTCCATCCAGCCGAGCTTCGAGAAATCTAGCGCCGAACCGGGTACGATGTCGGTGGAGTCCGCAACAGGCACCCATTCGCGGGACCGTGCGATCTTGACCGGCCCCGCCTCGACGCGCTCCACGCCGCCTTCGGCCGAGAATGCGATCTCCATGCGCCTGCGCTCGCCCGCCTTGAGGCTGGAGCCGCCGATCTGCACGCGCATGGCGAACGACTGCGAATTCCACATTCTGTCGTCCTGCACCATCGCCGACGCCTCTCCCGCCATGCTGAACGAGAACCCGCCGCCCTTCGCGTCCTTCACGCGCACTTCGCGGCATTTCGCGCCGCCGATGTGCGCAGAGCCGCCAAAGGATTTCGGAAGCGCGAAGCGCCTGTCGCCGAAGAGCACCTCGCCTCCGCCATAGCGGCGCACGGGCAGCGAGAACGCGATGCAGAACGACGACGCCTCGTAGTCGCGCAGCACAGTGAAGTCCCATGCGAGAACGGCCCTGCCGCCCTCCATGCGCTGCGTGGCGCGAGCCGCCACGACATCGCCCGCGCCGTCCGCTATGGAGAACGACGACGCGCCGCCTTCGCCAGGCGTCCATCCGCCCTTGAGCCTGCACGCGTTCCACCCCTTGTCGAAGAGCCTGGGCGTAGCGGAGACCTCGGCCCGCCGCAGCCTCACGTCCTTTCCGCCCATGTTCGCCACCACCTCCCCGGCGAACGCCGGCAGTACGACGTGCAGACATGCAAGCATGCAAACGAGAAACGGAGAAACGCTTTTCTGCATAACACAACCTCCTTGAGATGTCGAGTCAATCCTCTATAGGCACGTCTCCATGAGCTGGGAGAGGCGCGCAAGCTCGTTCGGCGGAATTACCGCAGGCTTCCCCACGAGCCACTTGACGACTGCGGACGAATTGAGCAGGGCCACGCGGCGCACCTCGGTCTCCGGCGCGGAGCAAGTGTCGGACGCCATGCACAGAACGGGCGTAACGTCGCCCTCCCATCCCATCTTCTTCAGCGCGGCCTTCACCGCGTCGGCCTCGCGCATCGCCTGGACGACTGGCGCGCGGTCAGGCAGCACTCCGCCCACCAGCACCTCGCCGTCCTCAACCGTCACCCGCCCGCGCCAGTTCTTCGTCTCCACCGCGAACACTCCCGCCGGACCCGCCACCACGTGGTCCACGTGCAGCCCCTGCGCTACGAGATCGTGGAACACGTTCCAGCCGTCGGGAAGCGTCGCAAGGATTCCAGCCACACGCTCCTCCCCGCGCGCCCCCTTGAAGTACGACTCCACCCTTCTAAGGCCCTTCCGCCAAAGAAACGCAGTCACCCCCACCGCCGCAAGAAACGCGACGGAGAACCACACGACGTGCCGCCCTATCGCGGCAGCCGCGCCAAGCGCGCCAAGAGCGGCGAAGCACACGAAGAGCGGCCACATCGAGGCAACCGTGCCCTTCACCTTGGCCCATTCGCCGGGATTGCCGTGTATTGCTGCGCTCATGTCAATATTCCATGCTATGCGCCTGCGATGGCGTCCACAAGCGGCGCAAGGGCGGGGCAGTCGATTGTCTCCACGCGCCCCTTGTCCACCGCGGACGCGTATTCTGGATCGATCGGCAGGCGGCACACCACCGGAATTCCATGTCGCTCGGCCAATTCGTCCGCGCGGCTCGGGCCGAACACCTCTATGCGCCTGCCGCAGTCCGGGCATTCAAGATAGCTCATGTTCTCCACGAGGCCCAGCACCTTCTTCTCCATCATGGCGGCCATGCGGACGCTCTTCTCGACGATCATTCCCACAAGCTCCTGCGGCGAGGCGACAACCACCACGCCGTCAACGGGAAGCGACTGGAAGACGGTGAGCGGCACGTCGCCCGTGCCGGGCGGCATGTCCACGAACATCACGTCTATGTCGTCCCAGAACACGTCCGTCCAGAACTGCTTCACAGCGCCCGCGATCACCGGGCCGCGCCACACCACCGGCTCGGACGGATTGTCCACGAGCAGATTGAGCGACATCACGCGCACGCCGCCTGCGGACACGCTCGGCAGAATGCCCTTCTCGCTTCCAAGCGTGCCGCCAGTTATTCCGAACGCCTTTGGAATGGAAGGCCCGGTGATGTCCGCGTCGAGCACCGCGGCGCGCAAACCACGCTTCGCGGCGGCCGACGCAAGTAGCGCGGCCACGAGGCTTTTCCCTACGCCGCCCTTGCCGCTTGCAACAGCCACCACCTTGCCGACCCTCGACGAGGCGTTGAGCTTCGCCGAGAAATCGGGCGGACCCTTACGCTCGCTGCAGTTCTCGCCGCAGCTCGAGCAGTCATGTGTGCATTCTGCCATATTGTGCAATGCTCCTTCAATGTGAGAAATTAAGGATTCTTCGGCGGCCCCCGCGGCGAATAAGCCGGATTCTGTTCCCCTTGCGGGTCCGATCATTCATCTGAGCAATCAACCCGGAACCTGATCGCGCAGCGCCGCGCGCGTGCGGTGTCTCCGCACATGCGCCTGGCATGGCGCGAGCCGGACGGGCAGCCCGTCGGTTCCCTATTTGATCTTGCTCCGAGGAGGGCTTGTCGTGCAGGGGCGCTCACGCGCCGCCCCGGTGGTCTCTTGCACCGCCCTTTCACCCTTGCCCCGCATGCCCTGCCCTCTCGGACAGGGACGCCGGGGCGGTCTCTTCTCTGTGACGCTTTCCATACGCGGCGCTTGCCGCCGCGCTCCCGGCCTTGACAACCGGGTCCTCTGCCCTGCGGAGTCCGGACTTTCCTCACCCTCTCGGGCGCGACCGGTCACACGCAGGAACCGCCGAAGAAATCAAATTCAAAGATCCGTGTACAGCAGGCGCCCGCACATAGTGCACGCCGCCCGCTGCTGAGGCCTGCCCTCATTGGCGGCCTTGGCGTTGTGCTGCACGAGCTGCGCCACGAACGGCGGCTGCTTCATGTGGCACCCGTCGCATACGCCATCGCCCGTAAGAGGCACCACGACAGGCCAGCGCTTTGTGCTCACGCGCTCGTAGTAGAGCAGGAACGCCGGGTCGATCGCCTTCACCGCGTTCGCCTTCTCCACCCGCTCGGCGCGCTGCTCGGCAAGATTGGCCTTCACGTCCCTCAGGCGCTCGTCAAGCTCGTCCACATACCCGTTCACGCCGCCGCTCTCCGCCGCGACCTTGGCCTCGGCTTCCTTGACGTGACTTTCAAGCGTGGGGATCTCGTCTTTCATCAGGGCAAGGGCGCGGTTCTCGGCCGCCTCGGCCTCGCGGTCCAGGGTCTCGAGCTGGATCGCCGTCTGCTCGTACTCCTTGTTGGACTTGATTCCGGGCATTCCAGTGCGCACGGTCTGTGCCTTCGCCCGAAGTTCCTCGGCCTCGGCCTCCTCGTCGCGGACTCTCTTCTGCATCGCGGCCAGCTGGTTCTTGGCTATCTCCAGCGCGGCGTTGACGCCCGCAAGCCGGGCATTCTCCTTCGCCTTGCGGCGCGGAATCTCCCTTTCCTCCATCTCGAGCTCGCGTATGAACCCGTCGACGGCCTGAAGGTCAAGCAGCGGTTGTATCACATTCACCGATGTACTCTCTTTCTATAGACTGCAACTGAAAAAATCGAACATATAGTTTACCGAATCTCGCCGCACGCGTCAAGTGCCCGTTGAAGCCAAAAT
>CAMIVJ010000202.1 GCA_946401765.1 uncultured bacterium
AGAATCCGCCCGTGGGCTTCACGCTTCCCATGCGCGGCATGGCGATGGGATAATCGGCCGCGGCTGCGATGCACGCGAGCGCGGCAAGACTCATCAATTGTTTCTTCATGGGCACTATTGTACCATAACGCGGACAAAGTGCCTAGCGAAAACCCGACAAAGCAACGCTCGTGCCGCCTCTACCTGATGCAGACGCAAGTGCCGCGCTTTTTGCCGATGACGAGATTGCCGTCTTCGACCCTCAGCTCGAGGCGGCTCGTGGTGTTCACACCGCACTCGGTAGCCTGTGCGAGACGGAAACCCGCGCCCAGGCCATGAATGCTGCCGCCTCCTATGAGCGTCTTCGTCATGCTGCCGCGAAGCGTCGTGTCGGCCGTGTATGTGACGGGAATGCGCTCATCCGTGGTCACGCCCGCAGCTGCCGTGATTGCCGGATCGCCCTTCACCGACGAGAACTCCATCGAAAGCGACGAGCCTGGCTTGAACGTGAGCGTGGTGGCAACGACGTTCGTGGCGCCCGCCTCAAGCACAAGCGCGTTGGAGACTTCCGCTCCGCTGTCCGCGAGGACGAGAGTGGCGCCGGTCTTCACGGTAGTTGGACCAGTGTAGGAGAGCGAGTTCGTCATCGTAAGCGTGCCACCCGCAGGGTCGGAGGCGATGGCGAGGCCGCCGTCACTTCCTTCGGCCACACCGGACGAGACGGGGATGAACACATGGTAGGAATTTCCCGAGACGTCGATCGTGCCGCCTCCTCCCAGCATCTTGAACACAACCCGCCCCGCGTCCCCGGGAACGTTGTGGTGTATGAAGCATGTCTTGTCGGCGGCGTCCCTTCCGTCCGGCATGCTGCCTGTCCTGTCGCCATGTATCTTGAGCGTGCCGCCGTTGAAGTTTATCGTGGCGTCGTTCGCGCCCTTGTTGTGGACAAGGCCCGTGGTCTTGAACACGCCGCCGTTAAGATTCATCCTCATGTTGGCGCACACGACGCCGTCATAGCCGAACTTGGTGACGTTGCCCGTCTCGATCTCGCCGCCGTTCAGGTTTATCACGCAGAACTTCGACGCGCCGCGGCCCGGCTCGAGCATTCCCGAGATGCTGATCTTCCCGCCGTTCACCGTTATGTCGGCGGAGCCGACGTTTCTTTCGCCGGTGGAGACCTCACGCGCCGTGATTGCGCCCTTCTCCATGACGACAACGGAATCGCCGTTGTTCCCTATGCTGAGATAGCCCACGTTCAACGCGCCGCCGTCTATGATGGTAGTGTCGGAGCTCTCCATTCCGTTTCCCACGTAGAGGTTCTCCGAGACGTTCAGTTCTCCTCCATCCCTCAGCTCAAGCCTGCCCTTCACCTTCTTGGGCGAGCCGTTGTTATACGAGGTCAACCACATCCGCCTGGCCGTGAAGCTGCCGTTGTTCGTCACAAACAAAGTTGTATCCGCAGACGTTTCGTATCCGCAATATATATAGTAGGTGGACGTGAACTTTGCGCCGTTCGCAACTGTCATTACACATTTCGAGTTTTTGCCCTGGGCGAGAAAAGTCTGCGGATTGTGGCTGCTGTTGTCGATCGAGAACGTGCCGCCAACGATCACGACTTCGTTGTACGACCCTGCACCGCGCCCGAAGCGGCACCAGTCGTTCACCTTCACGTCGCCGGAGGTCCGCTGAAAATAGCGCCCTATGCTGTTCGCGGATTCGCCGAGAAGCAGAGCGCGGTTGAAAGTGGCGGTGCCGCCGTTTATCTCAAGCACTCCTTCGGCGTTGGCCAGAGTCGTGTTGTACCGTCCGCCGATGTTGTTGGCCGTAGTGCCGCCGGCGAGATGCCCAGATTCGTGAACGAACACGCCCTTCGCGCCAGCTGCCTGGCCCAGATTGATGTTGACGAACGACACGTTGCCGCTCTTGTTCGTGAATACAGCCGTGGAGTTGGCGGCCAGACCGATCTGGATTGCCGTGCCCACCGCCCAGTCGCCGCTCTCCTTGACGACGACGGGATTGTCTGTCGAGTCGATGGTTATGCCGCCAGAAACGTTCAAAGGCCCGGTGAAGAGGAAATGCCCTGCGCCGAACGCTGCGGAGCCATAGGTAAGGGCTGTGTCGTTCTCGATTGAAGTCCATGCCCCAGAAGGTCCCGAGAATACCAGCGCCTCGTCTGCGGCAGGAACGGTTCCGCCCCAGTTCGCGCCATTGCTGAAAGCTCCGTTCGCGCCGCTCTGCCATTCAGCCGCATTGCATGCGATCGAACAGAACAGAGTAGCCAGAAAAGTGCCCCTGCCATATCCCAGGCAAATTCGAACCAGTCTTGTGCAGTTGCGCATTGTCTTCTCTCTCTTCGTTTTGGTTGCCATTTGAGCGTGCGGCGCAAGCGCCGCAATCAAATTTCACTACATTGTACTATAATCCGCCGTCCCGCACAATAGCCTCATGCAAGTTTCAATGGATCCTTAATTGCCTTCAGCATCAATCAACAAGCAGACGGAAGAACTGCCGATGTTGGACCGGAAGGCGGATTGGGCTGGGAAGCGGAAGCACCCTTTCCTGCAGTTCAATTTCCCCAACCGATGCCCCAGACAAATTATCGCTCAATCGTACCTTGAGCCGCCCATTCAGACGGCAGGCCACATTCGTTCCATTCACTCGCAACGCGCCGCCCAACAGCACTTCATCACCCTCCTCGCTGAAGTCCAACGAGGGAATCCACAATTCCAGATCGGCGTTCTCCGGCGGAATTCCCAATAAAAAACAGGCTTCCAGCTGCCATTCGTCCCGTGCGTAGTCCGCCAGCGCGTTCCTTCCCGCTTCCGTTTCGCCCAGCGCCACCAGCCATTCGCGACGTTCATCCTCGCCCGAAGCCATTGCCGCCACGGCCGCCGCGCCCACGCCGTTGGTCAACGCTGGATAGGACGCCCTCCACTGCGATGCCTCGGTCACCACATCGCCGAAATCCTGCGCCACAAAGAACGCTCCCGTGCCATCGGCGGCTCCGTTCCACCAGTCGGCATCGAACCCCAGCCGTTGGATGACTTCGCCGTCCGGCGCATAGACAACCATCTCCACCTTGCCATTGGTGATCTTCTGCGCCGGCCAGCAGGCCAACTTGCCGAAGGTGCGCAAATGGTCCAGCTGGCCCTCAAGGGTGAAATCAAGCGAAGGATCCTTGCCCGCCTTCGCGCAAGTGACCCGCACTCCGGTGACATTCAACGCTGCCGATGTCTCCAGATTGGTGAACACGATGAATTCCGCCCCGTCCCCATTCGCATCCAACGTGCTGCTCATCACCTCGCACACCCGCAGCGACGCCTTGAGTGCCTCGGTGCGAGCATCTGCGCCGACCACGCGGACCTCCTCTAGCGCACTCCATTCGCCGGTCTCGGACATCACTCGCGCCTTCAACGTAGTCGTTCCCACCGGCAACAACCACTGGCCGTCCGCCACCACATTCGCCACGGGGTTCACCGTTCCCCCTTCACGCCGAGGATCACTGCCGTCGTCCGTCACGTACAATGTTCCAGAAGAAGCCGAATCCAGCCGCAACTGCGTTCCTGCCGCGAATCTAGCGCCGTCGATCACAGTCTCCCCGTTGGCGTCCTTGAGCGCGGGCGCATCAACAGCGGGATACCATCCGCGGCTACGGTAATGCTCCAGGTGATAGCGTGGACGCTCCCGCAGGAAGGCCAGGCAGTATGTTTCGCACGAATTCAGCCACGTCTCGCGGTTCGCGTGCGCGTTCGGCACCGCCCCCCATCGCGCCACTTCTCCGACGATCGCCTCGTCGATCTCCGCCATCCGAGCCCGGAAACGCGCCTCGTTGCGCTCAAGCGTCAAGGCGCCGCCCGAACGCAGGCAGTGACGGTAGAATCGGTCCGCCACAAGCATGCGGTATTCGGCATTGTCGCACAGGCGCCAGTGGAAACGAGAGGGGCAGAACGTAATGAAATTCTTTCCCAGCTCGGTGACGTCGAGCCGTGCACCCTCTGACGCCGACTTTAAATACTCCGTGAATCCCATCGACCATTCCGAATCATGCCGCAGGTAGATGAAGCCGTCTTCATGGCCAACGCCATCCCGACGGTTTCGGAAGGCCATGATGTTGTTTTCCTGGTTGATGAAACATGTGGCGCTGGCGGGCGAGTCGCTATCCGCCACAAAATGCACCTGCAGCATTAAGTCCACAAGATTGGTGACGTTGAGATAGACTGGCAATGCGGGGTCGCGTATTCCGTCGGCCCCCAGTCCTCGCACGCGGTTGTAGTTGTTCTGGTAGGGCGCGGCAAAACCTTCCTGATTCACGATGCGCAGGAATCGCTCCATTGCGGTGCGCTCGCCTTCCACAAGGTCCGTAACGTAACCCGGCTGCTGTGTGCGAATCACATCGTAGTCGTCTTCGTCGCCTCCATTCACCGCGGCGGCATAGCACTGCGACACTCGCTCCTCGTACATGTACAACCCCCAGTATATGCCGTTGAGAAACAAGTGGAAGTAGCGCGTGTTCGGCGACACCTGACCCATGTCCCGCAGCGAGTCGCGCGAGAAGACCTCATGCACCATGGTCTCGCAGCTGTCGCCGTTCGCATAGGACTGATTCTGGTCGGCGCGCAGGTCGATCTTGTCGCATACCTTGGCGCCCTCGGCGCCGAAGATTGGATGTTCGAGCTGCGGCATGCCGTAGTCGCGCCGGAAGAAAAGCCGCAGCGAATGCTTTGGCGCCGAAGAGGAGCGACTGGCCGCGCCGCGGATGCGCACGCCGCAGGCGCAGGCGAATTCATCTTGTCGGTCAAGAGGATGAATCTGTTCCACCAGCGCCGACCGCTCCCAGGCGCGCCCTTCCTGCCGTGCATTCACGTAGATGCCCGTGGACGCATTGAAAAGGTTGGCGGGATCGACCACCAGCGAGACCGTGCGCACACCATTGGTGAAGCCACGCGCGAGCCGTGCGCCGTCCGACGAGAGGATTGAGCTGCGCATGCCGTAGTACATCACCTGGCCGTTCACCGCGCCACTCTCAGGGAAACCAGATGGCACGCCGCTCTGCCGCACGATGTCTTCGACAAAGAGATATGTGGACGAAGCATCGCGCTGGAGAATCGAGTTGGCTTCCACCGCCGCAGCTCGCACCACCGTGGTTCGGGATATCGTGATCGGCGAAGCATAGCGAGCCGAATCCTTAGTGGGCGACGTGCCGTCGGTAGTGTAGTAGATTGCCGCGCCAGGTTTGTCAGGAGAGCTCAGCGACAACGTGAACGAATGCGTGAAATAGCCATGGGGCACCGAGAACTCCACCCGCGGCGTGGGCACAGAACGTCCGGCCGCGGCATTCACCGCTCCTGGCGTGGGCTCAGTGAAATGGACCCAGTTCGTCACCGTCGCGTCGCGCCCGTAAGAGACATCCTTGAACTGATAGCCGAATCCAATCTCGTCCACCATCCTTCCACCCGGCGTCGCAAACGCCACGGTCTCGCCGTCGGCCGACAACCCGAGATCGCACCGCACCGTGCTCGCCGCATCGAAGCGCACCACGAGAAACCCCCTTGCGGGTATCACCGCATCACCCTCTATCGGCATCCACTTGCCTTTTGTGGCCGGCTTGTCCGAAAGCAGCCAGCCTGTCACGTCAACAGGATAATCACTGGCGTTGGCCAGCTCGATCCAGTCCGGACCGTTCTCCGAAGCTGCAAGAATCTCATTGACGCGCAGCCATTCCGCCGCCGCCAAGGCCGTGGGGCGCCCATTC
>CAMIVJ010000203.1 GCA_946401765.1 uncultured bacterium
AGGCTGCCCTCGACCGAAGCAGAGAACTCCTCGGAGACGGCCGTGACGCTCTTGTCGATCTGCAGGTGGCTGCGGTCGGTCTCGACAGACGGCAACTCGAAGATGCTGTCTTCGACCCAGCAGTCAAAGACGAGGTCGCCGTGGATGCGCGCGTTGAGCCTTGCGGCGCCGTTGACGTAGCCGCCGACCGAAGGACGGAACTGCAAGACGGGCTTGACCTTAGCAACGGGGATGCCGTGCACTCTGACCGAGAAGTACTCCCTGTTCGTCAGCCCCAGCTCCTTGAGCTTCGCGAGGATGTCGAGTTCGCATTTGTCGGTGCGCTTCTCGTATCCCTTGCCGATCGAGCAGTTCATCTGCACGTATGGCGTGAAGTCAACGTGTAGCGTCATTGTGTATCGCCAGGTCTTGTTGGTATAGGTAACATTGCGTGGCTCCTGCCAACCCATGTCGGCCATCTTGCCTACGTACTTCCTGCGGATCGTACGCTCGTGAATCGTCTTCGTAATCTCAGTATCGATGGTCCCCTTGAGGCAGTCTTCCGCGACCTCGCAGCCTACTCCCAGCCCCACGTCGCCGATGAGAAGTCCACCGCGGTTGAGGAAGGCCGCCGTCTTCTTGCCGAGTTCGCCGGCCTTGCCCACGGCGTTTATGAGGGCGCTGCCTGCGGATAGCAGGCGCGGGGACGAGGTAAGGTGTGCCGCCGCGGCCTCGGCCTCCTCGTCTGAGACGGGTGTAATCGTCTGGCTGGCGGACTCGCCGATCTGCAGGAAGATTTCGCTCAGGCGACCCGGTTCGGTCTGGCAGGTGATTACGCCCGTCGTCTCGTTCGTCGTGCAGGAGAGGATACGGCGAACGCCGGATACAAGATCGTCGCCGCTATCATATCCGACCAGGACGACTGCGCCGACGAGATCGATGTCGGGCCTGCCCTTGACGCGCATGACGGTTCCCTCCTCTGCGCCGTCGGGGTCGAAGTCTATGAACTGCAGCGTCCCGGCGTTGTGCCTGTCCGCCTCGGACAGCACGATGGCGTTGTCATGGTAGATCGTCTCGAGCGGGTCCATGAGGCAGATGCAGTTCTCCATCGTCCAGGGACCGTCCGCCGTGCCATCGGCCTGCATCGCGGTGAAGGTGACGTTGAAGTAGTCAACCTCGTTTGCGCTGTTGGGACGGGTGTAGGTGTGCTGGACGAGCGTGTTGGTGGTCGTGAGCGTTCCCGATCCGTCGCCGAAGTCCCACGTGTAGGAGACGTCATTGGTCGTGGGCGCCGTGACCATGAAGGTGGCAGTCCAGCTGGCGCCCTTCTCGACGTAGGCCCTGCCGCTGACGGAATCGAAGCGCGGCGCCCACCTGGATGCGATATTGCACTCGTTCTCGCCGGCTGCAACGGTGAACTCTACGGGCTCGGAATCGCGTTCGACCGCCGAGTAGGAAAGCACGCAGTCGCCGGGGGCGATTCCGCAGATGACGTAGATGCCGTTCGTGCCTACCGAGACGCTCGTCCTCTCGCCGGTCGCGAGCGACATGGCCGAAACGGTGCCGTCCGCCACTGGCTCGCCATTGTACGTGACCGTTCCGGAGACGCTCGCGCGAAACGCCATTTCAATGTCGACGCGCTGTTCGAGGTTCGTCGCGTTCACGGTCACATCCTCGACAGAAGCCGCGGCGTAGCACCCGAACTCCTTGACCTCGACTTCGTAGGTGCCGTCGGAGACGCCGTTAAAGGCGTAGGCGCCGTATCCGTCCGTCTCGGTCTCCTCGCCAGTCATCATGCCGTCGGAGTTGAGCACGACAGCCGCGTACCGGACCGGCTCTCCGTCGGATCCGACCACATAACCGTGGATGCGGCCCGCCGGCAGCGCAAGAACCTCGACGCCGTTGACGTCCTTCTGCCCGGAGACCTCGACGACGACGTTGGTGGATACGACACGTGCGCCAGCCTGCGCCATGAAGGAGTATGCACCGTCCGGCATGTGCTGGAACTGGAAGTAGCCGCTGGCATCAGTCGTCGTGGAGTAGGCCCTCGTCGTGAGGTTCGTCGCCGCATCAACCGACGCCACCGCGTTCGTCGAGACGGCGTTCGTCGTCATGAGCGTGAGGGCGATCCCCTCCAGAGGCTCATGGGTACGCGAGTCGAGGAGCCAGCCGGAGATGCCCGCCACGGGGTTGCCATTGCGCACGTTGAGCGCCGAGTAGTAGATGTCGTCGCCGTTCCAGTTGATGCGCCCGCGCAGGTTGAGACGCGTTGCCATATCCGCCACGTCGCTTCTGGTGGTCGCCCACTTGTCAAGTTTTATGTAATACCTCTGGAGCGGCTTGAACTTGAAAGGCAGACGCCCGGAGTCGCCCGGCTTCAGGATGCCCGCCGGATGCGTCGAACCGATGCCTGCAATCAGCACCGCATTGGAGGTGAGAACATTGGCATCATACTGTCCGAGAAGCGTCCTCGTGTCTGTTTCAGTGTATCCGGCGTTTCGTATCTCTTCACGGCTGACCACGAACATCGGCGCGTTCATCTGCGTGTCGCCCTTGTTCTCGTAGACGACATAGCCCGTGTACACGCGGTTGTCGCGCGTGCGCTCTGGCAGCTCCAGCTTGGCTTCGAGGATCGGCCCCTTCGCCACCTTGTCTATGCGGATTACCTCCCGCATCGTTATGCCAGCCGCCTTAATGTCGTAGTAGCGGTCGGCCGGGATGTTCTGCACGTCAAAGACGGCAAACACGTTTGCGGAATCTAGCACCGTCACGCTCTTCGCAGGAATGTTCCCGAGATAGTAGCCACTGTCCGCCTTGAGTCCCGCGCCCGTGAACGTGAAACCCATCTCGCCCACGTTCGCCGCAGAAAGCGGGTAGACCGACCACAGCTCCGTGGTCAGCACCTGCACCGACACGTTGACCGTCTCCGCAGAAATGCCGGTGTTCTCAAGCGTAAGATATACCTGATCGCCAGCCGCATGCGCCGGCACCACGACCACGAGCGCACCGTCCGCGCGCACGAACGACGTCGCGTCGTTCATCACCGCCGTCGGCATGTGCCCGGCCGCGACTCGGGCCACCACTGGTAGGGCCCGCTCGCCGAGCGGGCCGCTAATCACCACCACCCCGCCTTCCTCCGGCAAGCCCGCAAGCACGTACCCCATCGTCGTGCCCGCCGGGACGTTGGCGCTCCATACCGACCCCGCAGTCATCTCCTGCAGCGTCACCTCGACCGCGTCCTCCGTCCACATCGAGTTCTTGAGGAAGTTCTGCTCGAACACGTCGCGGTTCGGGTTCACGTCGATGCCCACGAGCCATTCGCCGGCCGGCGCGGCGGGCATGGTGACCGCCGCGACAAGCGCGGCGCTCCCGCCGGCTTCAAGATTATAGAGCTGCGTCACCGTGCCAGCCGTCATCGTGCCGCCGTTCGCGGCGGACTTGATGCGCACCACGTCGCGGATCGATCCCTTCGCGGCCGTGTTGCCCGTGTTCCTCACCGTGTAGCTCACCGTGAATGTCTCACCAGGGGCAATGGCAATTGGCAATTGGGAACTGGCACCATTGGCAACAATGGCAACATTTTCAACCTCCAGGTTCATCACTGGCCGCTCCGTCGTGCCCGGCACCTCGTAGATGCCGATGTCAGGATACTCGCCGGCGGCGTTCGGGCTGCCCGTGTTGCGCACATACTTCACGTCCATGCGCGGCTGCTCGTAGAAGTCATTCATCGGCGCGACTTCGCCATACGCCGAGTCGACGCACGGCGACTCGACCGAGATCCGGAAGTCCCCGTTCTCTGGGTCGAGGAAGAGAGGATCGGCCTCGATGTTGTCCTTCCCGTGCGCGACTGCCTGGCCAAACCATACGTCTCGAGCGAGGACGTCGTTCTGCCCTCCGGGATTGTAGAGGCAGCAGCGGGCGGAATGAACCACGGCGCCGGCGTTGCCGATGCCGAATTCGGAGTTGAACGCGGCGATCGAGTTCGTGACGTAGATGTTTATGTCGTGCGAGCAGAACCCGATGCGGTTTCCGTATGCGACGCAGTTGATGGCGACAGGACAGCCAGGCCCAGAGGATGAGCATGAAACGAGGCCTCGGTCGCAGTCGGTGAAGATGCAGTTCTCGAGCCTTGCCCCGGAGATGAAGCAGCCGTCCATCGCCGAATGGCTGAACTCGCATCCGTAGAGCGTCGAGTATTCCTTATTGTAGGACATGAGGCAGGCATGTGCGCCATGCCCGCCCGTGGCATTCCCGTACAGGAATTTCGCATATCGCGCCTCAATGCCGCCACCGTCGATATTGACGCCATGAGCTTCGCCGGGATACGGTTCGGAGCGGCTGCCGTCGCCGTTCGTGTCGCCGCCCCACGAGTCGTCGCGGATGGATGTGAACACCACGGGATTCGCGTACGTGCCGTTCACGACGAGCTTGCCGTACACCCGAAGATCGTCACAGCGCCACGCGTCGTAGAGCGGGAGTTTAACAATTGCTCCCTCTTCAATGGTGAGCGTAGCGCCCTTCTCGACCCTGACGCCGCGCTGTATCTCGTAGACCTTGCCGCCGGCCCATGTCGTGTCGTTGGAGATCACGCCGTCGACGATAATGCTATAGCCGCCTCCCGCGAACGCCACGTATTCCTGGGCCGTCGGGCAGTACATCCTACGCGAAGGCTGTCCGTTCACCGGCCAATACGCGGGACAATTTGTGGATTCGGATTCCGGCGCGATCCAGCCACGGCTTCCCGCCTTGACATGGACGGTCAGAGACTCGGGCGTGCCCGCGAAGACGTGAGGCACGTCGTTCGTCGGCGCATGGCCCCGGAAAATCACGTTCGTGAGCGAAGAGCAGCCGTCGAAGAGGTAGTCGCCAAACTCGCGGCAGCCGCTCGGCACAGTTACACTTCCGAGCGATGCGCAACCTGCAAAGGCACGGTCCCAAAGCGCGAACACTTCCGTGCCGATGTAGAGTTCCCTGAGCGTGGTCTGCCCGCTGAACGCTTCAGATGCAACCATCGTGATGTTCGTCGAAATCTCGTAAAACGCCGGACCGTTGCCTTTGATCTTCACAAGCACATGGCCAAGCACCATCTCCTCATAGACTTCGCCCGCCGGAGGCGCTTCATACCACGGAGTGCCGGCGAAGGCATCCGTGCGAATGTCGCGCACGCCCTCGCCGCCCGTGATGGTGGCGAGCGAGGTGCAGCCGGCAAACGTATATTCGCCCATCACCGTGAGAGAAGCTGGAAGATGAACCGCCGTGAACGAGACGCAGCCCTTGAACGCCGCCGCGCCGATTCTGTCCAGCGATTCCGGCAGTTCAATCGCCGCAAGCGACGAGCAGCCCTCGAACGCGCTTGCGCCAATCGACGAAATGGCGCCGAAGTCGGCGTTCGTCAGCGCCGTGCAGTTCAGGAACGCGCTTGCGCCAATCGTCGTCGACCCGCCAACGGAAACCGTCTTGAGCGTCGTGCTGTTCTTAAACGCATTTGCGCCGATGGAGACGTCATTCTTTCCTTCAAGCGTCACCGAGGTCATTGTCGCCTTGCCGTTGAAAGCATCCACGGCGATAGCCGTAACCTTCGCGGGAATGACCAGATCGTCCGGCATCGGCCCCTTGAATCCGATTACCGTCGTGCCGGAGGAGTCGTAGGTGAGGCGGAAGGTCGCGTGGAGCGTGCCCTCGAAGGCGTCCGCCGCCACGGTCACGCCGG
>CAMIVJ010000204.1 GCA_946401765.1 uncultured bacterium
AATTGACGCCGGGGAAGAACTTGACGCCCTTGAGCTGCTTGGCGATCTCGCTGAGTTCGCCGCGCTTCACGGTCTTGAGCTCCATGACGGCCTTGAGGTCGTCAAGGGAGAGTCCGCTCTTGGCGTAGATCGCGCCCGAGCGGTCGGAGAGCGTCACGACCTTGGCGCCGAGAGTGACGAGCTTCTGGGCGGCGAAGGACGCCACATTGCCGGAACCGGAAATCGCGCAGACCTTGCCCTTGAAATTCGCCTTCTTCGTCTTGAGCATGTTCTCTGCAAAATAGATGCAGCCATAGCCTGTCGCCTCGGGGCGGACGAGCGAGCCGCCGAACGGAAGGCCCTTGCCCGTGAGCACGCCGTTCCCCCCGTTCACGATCTTGCGGTACTGCCCGTAGAGATAGCCGATCTCGCGCCCGCCTACGTTCATATCGCCGGCGGGAACGTCGGTGTTGGGGCCGATGTGGCGGAAGAGCTCGGTCATGAAGCTCTGGCAGAAGCGCATCACCTCGCCGTCGCTGCAGCGCTTGCCGGGCGTGTGGGGAGAGGCCTTGGGGTTGAAGTCGGAACCGCCCTTGGCGCCGCCCATGGGCAGAGTGGTGAGCGAGTTCTTGAATATCTGCTCGAATCCGAGGAACTTGAGCACGGAGAGGTTCACGGTGGGGTCGAAGCGGAGACCGCCCTTGTAGGGGCCGATCGCGGAGTTGAACTGAATGCGGTAGCCGCGGTTCACGCGCACGGCGCCAGTGTCGTCGATCCAGTTCACGCGGAACATGATAGTCCGTTCCGGCTCAACGATACGCTCGAGAATCGCGTTCTGCTGATACTCCGGGTGCGCGTCCACTACGGGGGCGAGCGTGGTGAGAACCTCTTCGGCGGCCTGGATGAACTCCGGCTGATCGGCGTTCTTGGCCTTGAGGTCCTTGAGAGTCTGGTCAATGTAGGTACTCATTGTTGTTCCTTCTGTTCCTTTTTCGGATTGGTGGGTATTATACCATAATTCCCACGAAGCGGCAGTTGTAAAATAACAATCGTCAGAACTGGACCCGATTTACACGCGCCCAGCTCTCACGCTAAACAAGTTAGCAAAAAATATGCCATTGCATTCAAACCATTGATCGCTACAGTTTTGTCCCGTTTGCTTAACACAATATGCAATAGCCGCGCATCGCGTTTACATCGAATGTAAAAGACAACTCGCTTCCTTTTACAAAAACTTACCACTAGACCGCACAGCACGATTTGTGGTACAATACCACCCCATGAAAGACAAATTGTCATCTGAGATATCGGTTCTGCGCGAGATAGCCTCGGTTGTGATGCGCGAGCGGAACGTGCACAAACTTCTCGAGGACGTCATCAACATCCTTGAGAAGTCCATGGGGATGTTCCGTGGAACGTTCACGCTTCTGGAGGGGGACGAGCTGCGAATCGAAGCGTCCGCACGGCAGCTGAACGCCGAGGAGCGCGCGCTGGGACGCTACCACATCGGCGAAGGGATAACTGGACTTGTGGCGAAGACCGGCAGGGCCGAGATCGTGGTGGACGTACGAAAAGACCGCCGCTTCCTGAACCGCACAGGTGCGCGAAAGGTGGACGAGCCGCTGTCGTTCATCTGCGTGCCTCTCATCCACGGCGGAAACGTGATCGGCACTCTTTCCGTTGACCGCGCCATGACGGGCGAGACAGGTGCGCTGGTGCGCGACGTGGCGCTGCTCGAGATCATCGCCAACCTCTGCGCCGAGGCGGCGAGCGTCTGCCGCGAGCAGTGCGCCGAGCAGGACGCGCTTAGGGCAGAGAACCGCCGCCTCCGCGACATGCTAAGCGGCACTCCCGGACGCCTCGTGGGCAATTCGCCCGCCATGCGCGCCATATACGAGCAGATCCGCCAGGTGGCGCCAAGCGAGGCCACCGTGCTCATCCGCGGCTCCAGCGGAACGGGAAAGGAGCTTGTGGCCAAGGCCATCCAGTCGCTCTCGCCGCGCAAGGACAAGCCGTTCGTGGTGCTGAACTGCGCCGCCCTTCCCGAGGCGCTCGTCGAGTCGGAGCTCTTCGGACACGAAAAGGGAGCGTTCACCGACGCCCGGGAGCGCCGCATCGGCAGAGCCGAGGCGGCTAACGGCGGCACTCTCTTCCTCGACGAGATCGGCGACCTCTCGATACCTGTCCAGGTGAAGCTTCTCCGCTTCCTGCAGGAACGCACGTTCAGCCGCGTGGGCTCGAACGACGTCCTTACGAGCGATGTGAGATTCATCGCCGCCACAAGCAGGAACCTCGAGGACCTGATGGCGAAGAAGCTCTTCCGCGAGGATCTTTACTACCGCCTCTCCGTCTTCCCCATCGTGCTTCCCGACCTCGCGAAGCGTCCCGACGACATACTCCTTCTGGCTCAGCACTTCCTCTCCAAGATGCGCCTGAAGTACGGCAAGAACGTGACTCGCTTCTCCGCGCCGGCCGTCAACATGCTTCAGGCGTACGCCTGGCCTGGCAACGTGCGCGAGCTCGAGAACTGCATCGAACGCGCCGTGCTGACGGCAAAGGACGACTGCGTGCACGGCTACAACCTGCCACCTGCGCTTCAGACCGAGGAGCTTGCGGAAAGCCCCTTCGACAGCGACCGCCCCGACAGCCGCACGATGGCGGAGAAGGTTGCCGCGTACGAACGCAACCTCCTCAACGACGCGCTCAAGCGCCACAACGGAAACAGAAGCGCCGCAGGACGCGAACTCGGCGTCTCGCCTCGCATGATGTGCTACAAGCTGAAGAAGGCCGGCATCGAATAAAACAGGGACAAATGAATACAGCCACCATTCTCGCATCGCTTTCCGTACTTGCCGCCATCTGCTGCGCACGCGCCGACGATGCGCTCGTGCGGCAGGACATACCGTACGATGACGGTCTGGAGACCTTCCCCGGTCCCGCAAGAGGCTACGCTCCCGGCGGATGGACGGTATTCCGTCCTGAAGGCCTGCCGAAATGGCACGGCGCGAAGTCGTACAATTCGTCTCTCTGGGAGCTGAGCCGCTTCTCGGGAGGACGTCTTCAGGGCAAGAAGCGTCCACCTGAAAAACGCGTCGGCAAGGCTGACGCCCCCCTCACCGATGCTATGAAGGCGGATGTTAGGCGCTACCTCGACGAAACCCGCCTCAAGGGCGGTTCGCTCATAGTGCGCCTCGGCTACACATGGAGCGACTCTCCCGGATGCGAGCCCGCCGACTTCGAGGTGCTTCTTGGGCATGTACGAGACCTCTGCGAAATCATGAGCCCGTACGACGACGTGATCGTGGGCGTGGAGGCCGGTGTGGCAGGTCCCTGGGGCGAGATGCACACCTCCGACTACTGCAAGCCGCAGTACATGAACCGCGTGCTGAAGACATACTGCGACTTGTTGCCGCGCGACATCTCCGTGCTTGTGCGCACTCCCCACTACATCGCCTCGTTCGCCGGCACCAACACCGCGGGAACCGTCGCGATGCTGCCGTTCAGGGACAAGCACCTCCGGCATTTCGGAATGTACAACGACGGCTATCTCGGCACCTGGTGGGACTACGGCACATGGTCAGGCCACTGGAAGCGCGAGCTCGGCCGCAGGCTTCTCTCGACCTTCGGCGACCACCCCTACGGCGGCGAGCTCGCCTACGTGGGCATGGACTGGATTCTGAAGAACCGCGAAAGAACGCACGAGCTCTTCGAGCCCGATCGCTGGAACATCGTGGAGGAATGGTACCGCACCCATCTGAACTACCTGCGCAACGTCGGCGACAGAAAGCACCCTCTCTGCGAGTTCATCGCAGGCCTGAAGTTCAATGTCGCCGCGTACAAGTTCGACGGCATGCCGGATCTGAGGGAGTACGATGGCGCCGACCTGCACAAGTTCATGTTAGACCACATGGGATACAGGTTCGTGGTGCGCGACGCGCGTATTCCAAGGGCGCTGCGCCGCGGCGGCGGCGCATCAGTCGTGGTCGATGTGGAGAACACCGGCTTCGGAAGGCTCCTTCTGCCCTCGCGCATCGACGTGGTGCTCGCATCGAATGAAGCAGAGTGTACGATTCCGGCGCGTGGCGAAGTCTCGTCGATTCCCGGCGGCGGGAGGCGTCGCGTGGCGGCGGAGTTCCGCGCGCCCCAGGAGCTCGCGCCTGGCGCATACGACGTGTTCCTGCGCGTCTCTGCGCCGCTAAAAGACGAGAGGCCAGGCGACATGCCGCGCCGTCCTGTGCGCTTCGCCAACGCCGGCATGTGGAGCGAAAAGACCAAGGCGAACAGAATCGGGAAAACGACCGTAGAATGATATCGACGATTGCGCAATTCCGCAATTGCACATTCCCGTTGACTGTGATAGACTATGGGCAACGGAAACAATTTCCATGAAAGGACACAGCATGGCATCAACGGCAAACAACGTCCGGCGCCTCGGGCTTATCATCGCGGCGGCGGCCGCGTGCTCGGCTCTCTGCGCCGCTCCGGCCGACGACCCGGCGAAGGTCACCAGACTCATCGGGTATGCGGACTACTATGTGCGCGAATTTGAAAAGGAGGTTGAGCTCCAGCGCGGCGGCGAGAAGATGGTGTGGCGCAACCAGCGCACGGCCTTGGAGAAAGTGCGCGACCTCAAGCTGCAGTATCCAGACGACCCGCGCGTCGAGGCGCTGTTCCGCCGCGTGAGGGCCGCCCTTAAGCGCTCCAAGGGAGACTTCGTGGAGATACAGGCGGAGTGGACTCAGTATCTGCACAACGAGGACAACCTCCGCCAGCTAATATCGAAGCTAGGCGAAGAGGAGTGGCAGCGCATCATCGATTCTCACAAGGAGGGAATGATCGCAAAGCCCTTCCCCACGCCAGACTCCGCCGAAATCTCGGTGGAGGAACTCAAGGGCAGGTACGTCGTGCTAGAAGACGTGGAATATCCAGCCAAGCAGTTCTACGGCGCTTCAGGCGAATACATCTGGTGCGGAAAGCCTTCAAGCGGATTCTGGTTCATCGATCTCGCCGGACGCGACTGGCTTGGACCGTACGAGGCGGCAAAGCGCTACCGCCGCACCGTGGATTCGTCGATGCAGGACGTGAAGAAATGGACCGTCCTCGCCGAGGTCTCTGGCATCACCGCCGAGAATCCCATCGGCGGCGAAGAGGGCCCTGGCGCCTTCTACTTCGGATGGATTCTCAAACCGGTGGCGATCAAGATTCCTGACCATCTAGTGGCAGTGCGCGACAAGGACGCGGAATCCTCGGGCCGCTTCATCGGCGAGGAGAAGGTCGAGGCGATCAAGCAGGGATGGTACACCGTCAAGGAAATCCCGAAGGATGTCACTCCCGACCGTCTGATGGAGATCTTCATGACCGCCATAAAGGAGAAGAACCACAAGCTCTATCTCCAGTGCATCGATCCCGAATACACGGGCGGCATGTACGGAGAGGACGAGGTGAAGCGCTATTTCTGGGACCTTCACCAGGAGCGCTTCCACGGCGAATATGTGCACGCCACATTCTCGAAGCCGAAGATCACCGTGCAGAAGGGATTCGACCGCAAGGACGATCTGCAGAACTTCTTCCTTGACGACGATGACCGCAAGACGCTCGAGAAGATCGGCGGCGAGAAGATAGAGGAGGCAGTGGTTGAGTCCATCGCCTACGACAAGAACGGCAAGCAGCTCGGCTCGCCGCATCCGCACC
>CAMIVJ010000205.1 GCA_946401765.1 uncultured bacterium
AGAAAAGCCGCACCACGGTCAAGACAGAGGTGGTGGCCGGCATAACCACGTTCATGACGATGGCGTACATCCTCGCCGTGAACCCGAACATACTATCCGCGGCCGGCATTCCGCGCGGCGGCGTGTTCGTGGCCACGGCCGTGGCGGCGGTGGTGGGCACGCTCCTGATGGCGTTCATGTCGAACTACCCGTTCGTGCTTGCGCCGGGCATGGGGCTCAACGCGTTCCTCACGTACGGCGTGGTGCTGGGGATGGGATACAGCTGGCAGTTTGCGCTTCTTGCGGTGTTCGTGGAGGGTCTGGTGTTCCTTGCGCTGTCGCTCACGCCGGTGCGGGAGGGAATATTCAACGCCATCCCGTTCTGCCTGAAGAAGGCGGTAGCGGCCGGAATAGGCTTGTTCATCTGCCTTATTGCGATGAAGACGGCCGGGATCGTCGTTGCCAACCAGGCCACGCTGATCTCGCTTGTGAAGTTCCGCGAGGTCTCCTTCCACACGCACGGGATATGCGCCGTTCTGGCGCTCGTCGGCACGGTGTTCACCGGTTTGATGCTCGTGAAGGGCCTCAAGGGCGCGATCCTCTTCGGAATCCTCTTCACGTGGGGGCTGGGCATGGCCGCGCAGGCGTGCGGCGTGTATGTGCCGGATCCTGCAAACAGCTTCTTCTCGCTCTATCCCGACTTCTCGGTCAGGGGCCTCGCGCAGAACTTCACCGAGTTCGGCGGCACTGTGGGCGCGCTCTTCAACCCCGACGCCTGGACGTTCACGAAGGACGGTGCCGTCGTAAAGTCCGGCTGGACGCTCGTCAAGACGCTCGACTTCTTCGTGGTGATGTTCGCGTTCTTCTTCGTGGACCTCTTCGACACCCTGGGCACGCTCATCGGCGTCTCGATGAAGGGCGGGTTCCTCGACAAGGAAGGCAGGCTGCCGCGCATCTCCGGCGCGCTTTGCGCCGACTCCATCGCCACCTCCGTCGGCGCGGTGTTCGGCACCTCCACCACGACGACGTTCGTCGAGTCGGCCTCAGGCGTCATGGCAGGCGGCAAGACCGGCCTCACCGCCGTCACCTCGGCCGCGCTCTTCGCGCTCGCGATCGTGTTTGCGCCTGTGTTCCTCGCGATTCCCGGATTCGCGACGGCTCCCGCTCTCATCATAGTCGGCTACATGATGCTTTCGTCGTGCGCCGACGTGAACTGGAGCGACGCCGGCGAGGCCGTGCCCGCGTTCCTCGCCGTCGCCGCGATGCCGTTCACCTACTCGATATCGGAGGGCATCATGTTCGGCGTCATCGCGTACACGGTGATCAACGCCTGCGCCGGAAACTTCAGGCGCATCCACTGGATCATGTACGTTCTCACGGCCCTCTTCATCGCGAAGTACGCGCTGATGTAGGGGCGTTCCCCGGCAGGGGATGGCATCGTGAATCTTTGAAGCAGGCGAATCGTCAACGAACAAAGGAGGAAAGCAATGGCTACACAAAATGCAAGCTCGTGGACGCTGGCGCAGCTGATAATGGCTGCCGAGCGCTTCACGTTCGAGGACGGCAGGGCGGACATAAACGAGACAAAGGCGCTGATCGGTCTCGTGCATCCGTTTGCCGAGATGGATACGGATCTGGCAGCCTTCGAGAGGCTGCTCGTGGCAATAGCCGAGGATGGCGTCGTCACTGACGAGGAGTCCGCCGATCTCGCAGCGGCCATCGCCAGCCTCCGCAGGAAGTTCCAGTCGTCCGACGCAGTCTACGACGCGCGGACTCTCGGCCTTCCAAAGATGGGCCTCCTCGGCGTGCAGCACATGTTCGCCATGTTCGGCGCGACGATTCTCGTGCCGATACTGACGGGCCTCTCGCCCAGCGCCACCTTGCTGTGGGCGGGCCTTGGCACGCTGCTCTTCCATCTCGTCACCAAGCGGATCGTGCCGGCGTTTCTGGGATCGTCGTTCGCCTATCTCGCCGGCTACTTCACGCTCGCGGGCCTGGCGGGCACGGCTGGATACGAGAACTGCTCGAAGCAGGTCATGCTCCAGTACGCATGCCTCGGCGTGGCGTCGTCGTCGCTCGTCTACTTCATAGTGGCCGGTTTCGTGAAGGCATGCGGCGTGAAGACGGTGATGAAGTTCTTCCCGCCTGTGGTCACGGGCCCGATCATCGTCGGTATCGGGCTTGTGCTCGCGCCTGTCGCCATCAACAGCTGCACTACCTGCTGGCCTGTGGCCATTGTTGCGATCATTACGGTGATCGCGTTCTCGATCTTCGGGCGCGGCATGTTCAAGATCATTCCGATACTGATGGGCGTCGTGTTCTCGTATGCGGCGGCCGTGATCTTCGGCAAGCTCGGCTGGTGCGACGCGATAGACTACAAGGCTGTGGCCGACGCGGCGTGGATCGGGCTTCCCGTGAAGATGGAGAACACGGTGTTCCCGCTCCTTTCAAACCCCGACTGGGGCAAGATCCTCAGCGCCGTGGCCATCGTCTTCCCGCTGGCGTTCGCGACGATCATGGAGCACGTGGGCGACGTCTCGGCCATCAGCTCCACGGTGAAGCGCAACTTCTTCGAGAATCCAGGCCTGCACCGCACGATGCTGGGCGACGGCCTCGCAACGTGCCTCGCCTCGCTCTTCGGAGCCCCGGCAAATACGACGTACGGCGAGAACACCGGCGTCCTCTCCCTTTCCCGCGTGTACGATCCGAGGGTCATCCGCATTGCCGCATGCCTCGCGATCCTCGTCTCGTTCTGCCCGAAGTTCTCCACGTTCATCGGCACCATCCCCGGCGCGACGATCGGCGGCGTGTCGTTCATCCTCTACGGAATGATCTCCGCAGTTGGCGTGCGGAACCTCGTTGAGAGCCAGGTGGACCTCGGCAAGGGGCGCAACATGCTCATAGCGGCGCTGATCCTCGTGCTCACGCTCGGCATCACGTTCTCGAAGGCCGGCGCTGTCGCCTTCACGCTCGGCTCTCTCAAGATATCGCTTTCCGGCCTCGCCATCGGCGCGATCATGGGCATTTTGCTGAACGCGATTCTGCCCGGAAAGGACTACTCCTTCTCCGAAAGCGCGCCGACGATCAAGGACGCCGACCGCTTCGGCGGCGTGAAGGACTGACGCACCCGCCGCGCATGCGGCGGCAGACACCGAAAAGAATGCAGGAAATGAACGGATATCCAGAAGTGAGACTGCGCCGGATGAGGCGCACGGCCGCCATACGCGACATGTTCGCCATGCCCACGCCCGGCCCCGAGAAGTTCATATGGCCCGTCTTCGTGGCGCTAGGCTCTGGCCGCCGTGAGGCGATCGCCTCGATGCCGAACCAGTACCGGTACTCGGCCGACGAGCTCGTGAAGGCGCTCGCGCCTGTCGTCGCCCAGGGCGTGAAGAGCGTGCTGCTCTTCGGCGTGCCCGGCGATGGCGCCGACGAGGGCAAGGACGAATGCGGCACGTCAGCGGCCGATCCGCACGGCGTGGTGCAGCGCGCGATTCCTGTTCTGCGCGCCGCCTATCCCGAGCTCGTGATATTCACCGACGTGTGCCTTTGCGCGTACACGAGCCACGGACACTGCGGCCCGCGCGACGCCGACGGCGACGTCGACAACGACGCCGCATGCGAGATGCTAGCCCGCGTGGCCGTGAGCCATGCGCGCGCGGGCGCGGACGGCGTGGCGCCGAGCGCGATGATGGACGGGCAGGTTGCCGCGATCCGCCGCGCGCTCGACGAGGAAGGTTTCACAAAGACGCTTCTCGTTTCCTACTCCACGAAGTTCGCCTCGCAGATGTACGGTCCGTTCCGCGACGCCGAAGGCTCGGCTCCGGGCCATGGCGACCGCCAGGGCTACCAGGCGAGCGCGCGCGATCCCCGCACCGCGCTGCGCGAGTCGGTTCTCGACGAGGCCGAAGGCGCGGACGCGCTGATGGTCAAGCCCGCGCTCTTCTACCTCGACATGATCCGCGAAGTGTCGCAGCGCACGCTCCTCCCGGTCATGGCATACAATGTTTCTGGCGAATACTCGATGATCCATGCGGCCGCAGCCGCAGGCTATTGCGATCTATACGCCACCGCCCGCGAGTCGCTCGACGCGATATTCCGCGCCGGCGCCACGCAGGTGATCTCCTATTGGGCGCCTTTCTACGGCAGAATATACCCGTGAGCGTGGTACTCCTGCGGCGCGGCTTGCAAGTGTGAAAGCGAATTTGGTAGAATATTGAGAACGCACATCAAAGAGGACGAAAAATGAAGATCAGCAAGCGCGAGTTTTTGAAGAGGCTTGGAATCGGCGGCGCGGCGCTGGTGGGCGCACCGCTTGCGGCGGATGCGCCCGCGAAGACGCGCAGCGGACTGCCGCCCGGCTCGATAGGCGACCCTGACAACGTCTGGTTCGGACGCAACATCTTCCCCCTCAACCACACGATCGAGGACGTGCCAAGCTGCTCCCTTCAGGGCGGCAAGGTGATGTGCCCCGCGCGCGAGATTCCCATCTTCCACACGGCGGACGTCGTGGTGGTGGGCGGTGGCCCTGCCGGATTCGCCGCCGCCATCGCTTCGGCTCGCGCCGGCGCGAAGACCGCGCTCGTCGAGCGCTACGGATCTCTTGGCGGGCTCTTCACCAACGGCATGGTGCTCATCATGCTCTGCACGTCGGCGCGCGAGAACGGCAAGTGGCGGCTCGTGACGCGCGGCCTCGCAGAGGAGTTCGCCGACCGCGCTGCGGCGCTCGGGCCGTATTCGTGCAGACCGCGCCCGGCCGACATCACGACGCGCCACTGGCAGCCCACGGTTGACCCCGAGGCGGCGAAGTACCTGATGGACACGATGGTGGCCGAGGCGAAGGTGGACATGTTCTTCCACTCGTGGGGCGTCGATGTGGTGCAGGACGGAAACAAGGTGATCGGCGTCGTCTTTGAGTCCAAGCAGGGCAAGCAGGCCATCCTCGCAAAGCAGGTGGTGGACTGCACGGGCGACGCAGACGTGCTCTTTCAGGCAGGCGGCGACTATCGCCAGATCACCCACGCGATAGGCCACGTGGTGCGCCTGGGGAACATGGACCGCATCACGGCCAAGGCACCGCCGAAGGACGCGAACGGCAAGCCGAAGCGCGGCGTGCTGGGGCGCTGGCCGATGCGCTCCAACGAGTCCAATCCAAGCACCTGGTGGGGCAACTACGGAACTGGTCCGAAGGGCAACGGCCTTGACGTGCGCGACCTCACGGCGGCGGAGATCGAGTTCCGCAAGAAGTGGTGGGAGCATGTGGCCGCAATGCGCCAGGAACCTGGATGGGAGAAGGTGTTCATCGCGAACACATGCTCGCAGATAGGTCCGCGCGCCTCGCGCCTCATAGACGCCGAGCTGATTGTCGATCGCGCTCTCCTGCGCGGAAAGTTCAAGCCGGAGGACTCTGTGGGCATGTTCGGCGCGGACGGCCGCCATGCGGCGTTCCAGGTGCCGTACCGCTCGATCGTTCCGAAGGGCGTGGAGAACGTGCTGTGCGCAGGCCGCATGCTCGGTTCGCCCGACACGATCGACACCTTCCGCCTCATCTGCCCCTGCTTCGTCACCGGCCAGGCGGCAGGCGTCGCGGCCGCGCTCGCCGCGAAGAAGGGCTGCACGCCGCGCGCGCTGGACGTCACCGCTCTCCAGCGCGAGCTCGAACGCCAGAAGGCATGTCTCGCGTGAG
>CAMIVJ010000206.1 GCA_946401765.1 uncultured bacterium
CATCATGTTCCGCGGCGTGAACGTCACGAAGCAGACGGAGTCGCCGAATCTGGTCGTCTCCAACGGAACGATCGAGGCGACGAGCGAGATGAAGTCGCATCTCCATACGCACGTCATCGGCATGTATGGCGAGAGCGACATCTTCTTCGCTGGCACCGGTGCGGTCTACAACAACGACGGTCTAGTGCTCCACAGCGCGCTCCCCGTCCTCTCCGGCACGACCACGGTGCATCGTGCGAGCGGGAGTTCCGCCAAGCTGACATTCCAGGTTGCCAGCTACAATGACGTTGGCGTTCTGCAGGTGGCGGAAGGCGCGCTTCTCAGGATCGCCCTGCCGATCAGGCAGCCGCCGGTCAAGAAGGGCGCGGGCACGATCGAACTGCTGGAGGGCTCGAAGCTCGGCGACAACGGCAATTCGCTCACGCTGCAGGAGGGCTACCTCAAGATCAACGCGCAGGCGATTGCGCTCGACTCTGTTGCCGCCTCCAGCGGTGCGGGGCTTGATCTCACCGACGAGGACTGCGTTTATCAGCCCGCCGACGACGCCTTCGCGGCTACGGGCGTCATCAAGCTCAAGACTGGAGCGCGCCAGCTTGGGAAGGGCGAGTATCTCTTCAAGTGGAAAGCTGGCCATGCGCCGAACTGCAGTTTCGAGCTTGAATCCACGGCCGCCGACAGTGACCGCTTCAGGCTGGAGAAGGTCGCCGATGGTGTGCGCGTGGGCACAAAGTTCTTCGCGATACTCGTGAGGTAAAGAGACGTCTGGCGCGCCTTGCCGCGCTATACGAAGCGGATCATTATCAGCTTGAAAATGTCCTGAAGCCTCACGGGCCAAAGGCGCGTGGGGCGGTCGAGCTTGAGAGGCGTCTTCAGGAACTTCGGCATGTCGGGGAAGAACTCGAGGCCGGAGAGCTTCTCAAGCTCGCTTATCGTCACGATGTTGTGCACGGGGAAGTCCCAGCGTCCTGCGCCCTGGTCGAGCAGCACCGCAAGTGCGCGCACGCCGTCCGGTCCCTGGCCGGCTACGATCATGTAGTATTTCTCGGGCACGTTCACCGAGGTGCCTGGCAGGCTTTCGCGAGAAGTGGAGGATGGGCTTGAGAGCGCGCCAACGATCACCCACATCTCGCCGTACTTCTGGGTCCAGAGGTCGGAGATGCGCTGCTCCATCTCGCGCCAGGGACCGCGGTTGAGGGCTGGGCGCTGCGGGGCGATGTTCGTCATGAGGAAGGTCTTCTTCTGCACGTCTGGGCCGAAGCGCGTGACGATGGCGCGGTTGGGCACCATGTGGCCGCGGTCGTATGGGGTGTTGCGGTAGTCGCCGGGGATGGGTGAGGTTGCAACGGAGCGGTCCTTCTGGAACGCGGGGCGTTTGCTGTTTTCGAAGCGGGCGTCGCGCGGCACATGGTATGCGGCCCAGACGGGTCGGCGGAGGGAGGGGGACCAACCGATGAGGAAGTCGCCGCGGTCGAGAGTGACGAGGTCAGAAGGGGCGGGAGCGCCGATGCGGACGGGTGCGCCGGCGAAGAGAACCTGTCCGCCTGGGGCGGGTTCGTCGAATTCGTACACGCAGTCGTGTCCGGTCCAGCCAAGACCGTCCGTGATGAACGCCGTTCTGTCGCCAAGGTATTCGAGGGGCATTGTGAGAGGCGAACGGTGTTCCGCAAGCCACTCCGGAGAATGGCGCACGTAGGCGACGCCGAATGAGCAGAGCGCGGCGAATGTCGCCATGACGGCGCAGGAGACGATTATGGCGATGCGGCGGGCGAGCGAGCGCGGCGCCTTGGATTTCTTCTTTTTCTTTGGTTTAAGCAGGCTTTTGCGTGTGGTCTTGGACATTGCTAGTTCTCTTGCTGTGGACGAAGGATGTAGTCGTAGAGATGTGCGAGGGCCGCGGTGAATTCGCCAAGCGTGAAGGCGTTTGGCGTTATTTCTGAATGGGGGTCTGGAATGAGCGACACGCGCGCCTTCGGCAGGCGCGGGGGAAAGCACGCGAGCGTCGCCTCGTCGGGCAGCACTACCGCGGCTGCATGGCGGAAGGCGCTGCGCTCCATGGCGCGGGCGATGGCGGTGTGTATGCCGCGTCTGAGGCCGGGAGCTGCGAACGGAAGGTGGAACTCCGCCACATACGGGAGACGGCGCAGCGAGGCCCTGGCGATGGCCTTCGCCACGATGGCGCCGTCGTTCATGCCGTGCAGGGCCGCGTAGTCGCGCCGGGAGACGAGCGCAACGCCGCGCAGAAACATGAGAGAGCCGGTTATGAAACGGCGCAGGGATGCGCGCGGCGGAGGGTCGCCGCAGAAGGGAAACTCGGGAACGGTGAAGACGCGCACGGTTGGGGCGAGGGCGGCCGAGAGCAGGGCGCACGTGCGCGGCACGAGCAGATCCACGGCCCGGCCCTGCTCGATAAGGGAGGCCGCGGTGTCCTGGATGCGCAAGATCTCCTGCACGTCCGAGTGGACGCGTGTGGAGGCGATGATCAGAACGGCGGACGGCATGGCTCCGGCGGGCCTAGAGATCTCCCAGCTCGATGCGGATAGTGCGCGACTTCATGGCGTCAAGCTGCGCCTGGGTGGACTGCTGCTGCGCGGGTGCGGGCGCGGGCGGCGCCACGAGGATGTGGGCGCCGCACGCCGGGCATTCGACCGTCTGGCCGATTGTTTCGCGAGGCGCCTCGAGCTCCTGGGAACAGGCGCTGCACACGAATGAAACAAATGAGATTTCGTCTGCCATTTTCTGCTAGTCCGTCTTGTTGCTTTATGTGCTTTCTTTCATGGGAGTAGAATACTCCTTTCGCGCGAAAAAATCAAGTGCTTTTCTCGGCGCGCTGCGCGTCGCTTCATGTGGAGAAGGGAGAGGCCTTCTTTACGATCTGGAGGTATCGCACCGTCTCCAGCACATCGTCGAGCGCAACCGGGAAGGGGGCGGCGGTGCGGATCGTCGCGTAGAGCGCGCGCCAGAACGCGGTTGGGCCGGTGTCTGTGCCGGGCGGGAGCGCGCAGGGGATGTCCACGATCGGGAAGCTCTCGTGCATGTCGCAGAGCGGCGGCGTGCGCACGCTCGAGCGGCGGCGTGGAAAGCGGAACGCAGGGTCTATGACGTGCATGACGCCCTCTGCGGCGCCGGGCGCCACGGAGAAGGAGCCGCGCGTGCCGCAGATCGTGAAGGAGGGGTCGTAGGGCGCCAGACGCCCGCCGCAGAGTTCGACTGCGGCCGAGACGTTGGTGCGGGCCTTGAGCACGATGTGGGCGAAGTCCTCGGCGTCGCCCAGCGACACCACGCGTTTGAGCTCGCTCCACAGCTGAGCGGGGCGAGAGCGCATGAGGGCGAGCGCCTGGAGGACGGCGTCCGTGCCGGAGTGCCACACGCATCCGCCGAGGCAGCGCTTCACGCTCTGCCAGTCGTCGCGGCGCACGTAGTCCTGGTGGCGCACGTGGACTTCGAACACGTCGCCGAGGCGGGGATCCTCCACAAGGCTCAGTGCGAGGCGGAAGTCGGGCGAGAAGAGCCCGGGCGTGTATGCAACGAGCTTGCCGCGCGTCTTGACTGCCGCAGCCTGGAGGATCTTGGCGTCGTCCTGCGAGACGGCGAGAGGCGTCTCCACGAGCGTCCACTTGTTTCGCTGGAGCGAGGACATCGCCACGTTCACGTGTTCCGCGGAGGGAAGCGCCACGTCCACGAGGTCGATGTCGGGATCATCTAGCATGTCCTCGACGCGCCTGTACGTGCGAACGTTGGGGAAGTCCTTTTCCACGAGATCGCGCCGTTCCTTCAACAGGTCGCACACCGCAACAACGCTGTAGAGCTCCGGCAGCGCCTTAAGCGCCGGAAGATGTCCGGAAAAAACCGCTCTTCCGAGACCTGCGATGCCAACGCGCAGCGTTGGTCTCCGAGGCTCGTCGATGGGCCGAGTTTCTTCTGATGCGTCTGCCATTTTACCCCCATTGGACTAACAATTGTTTTCAGCGGTTAAAATTTTACATTATTTCCATTTGCTTGTCAATGTCGCATTCATGGCCTGGTCGTTTTGACTATGTGACACGCGGCGCGCGTCATGCGAAACGAAAGCAAGTTTTGTGCGCAACTTACGGCGTCTTTTTGGTATAATGTAGTCCGCAATGGAAAAGGACAAGTCAAAGAGTCGCCTGCGGAAGGGCGAGTTTCGTATCTTGAAAGGAAAGAGAGCGATGACTAGAAGAAGTGTCTTCGCGGCGGCCGCGCTGGTTTGCGCCGTCGCGAGCGCCGGCGTGGAGTGGAATGGGCTTTCCGAGGACAACTGGTACTCCGGGCGCAAGCTCGACGCGGAGAGCCTGCGCGGCAAGGTGGTGATGGTGGACGAGTGGGGCGCCAACTGCGGCCCGTGCATCGAGCTTCTGCCCCGCATGGCGGAGATATGGAATTCGTTCAAGACGAAGCCGTTCGTGCTTCTCGGCTCGCATCGACAGGGGCGCAATGCCGAAGCCGTGGCGGAGCTTGTGAAGAAGCACGGCCTCACGTATCCGATATATCAGGGCGCAGGACTGGCAGGCGAGCCGGACAATGGCGGCGGCGTTCCGTTCATCTACGTTGTCGATGCGCGCGGCAAGATTGTGTATTCCGGCCGCAGCGACCGCGGGGCGCTTGAGGCGGTGGTGAACGCGCTCAGCGACACGCCCTCGCCGACTGATCTCTGCGGAGGCGTGACGCCGGTGAAGTTCAAGTCGCTCGCAAGGCAGCTGGTGCTCGGCCGCTCCTGCGAGGGAGCCGTGCGGCAGCTGAAGTCCGCCGCAAAGGGAACCGACGCCAAGGCAAAGGAGGCGGCCGCGCTACTGAAGGCGATAGGCGAAACGCACGACGCGCTCAAGGAGGACATGGAGCGGCTGCAGACTAAGCGCCCCGCCGCCGCGCTCGCGGCGATGACGAAGTTCCGCCAGACGTGGCCGTCGGAGGCGAAGGAGTGCGAGGCCAAGTACAAGGAGCTCGCGGCTGATCCAGATGTCGCCAAGTGCGCGAAGGCGCGCGCCGCGCTTGATGCGTACAGGGACTTCGATCCCAAGACGCCGTATGCCGCGAAGAAAGCGCTTGCAGAGGTGAAGGGCGCGCTTGCCGCGCTCGCCTCGCTCGAGAATGGCGCGAACGCGTTCGTCGCCAAGGAGGCGCGCATCTACGCCGAAGAGCTGAAGGACTGCGAGAAGGCGCTCGAGGCGGCGTCCGCACGGCGTGCGCGCAGATGACGTGACGCGCGCGGAACAAGGGGAGATTCAGACGTGCAGCGGCAGAAGGTCAGTTTTGTGGAACGCCTCGAGCATTCGCTCGTTAAGGTGATTCAGCAGCCCGGGGCGGACCAGAACCAGCCGACCGGAATGCGCATGGTGCTTGCCCTGCTCTCCGGAATCTCGTGCGTGTTCCGCGCCGTGGTGGCGGTGCGCTACTTCTTCTACCGCGTGGGCATACTGCGCCGATTCCCGCTCGGCTGCCAGGTGATCTCGATAGGCAACGTCACTGCGGGCGGAACGGGCAAGACGCCCGTCACCGAGAAGTTCGCGCGCGAGCTTTCCGCCGCCGGGCGTAGGGTGGCCATTCTCTCGCGCGGCTACCGTCGCAAGGAGCGTCCGTGGTGGCAGCGCATGTTCTCCGACGTGGTGGAGCCGCCT
>CAMIVJ010000207.1 GCA_946401765.1 uncultured bacterium
TATTCGCCACCATGATCGGCTACACGCTCTTCTACTTCATGCGGAAGAACTTCTCATTCGCGATGCCGGGCCTGCAGCAGGACTGCGGAATCACCAAGCCGATGCTCGGCAACTTCCTCTTCTGGGGCGGGATAGTGTATGGCGTCTCGAAGTTCGTGAACGGAATCGTCGGCGACAAGGTGAACCCCAGGAAGATGCTTTGCCTCGGGCTTCTCGCCTGCACGCTGGTGAACGTCGCCTTTGGCTTCGCGCCGCAGATTTCCAGCGCCACTACACTCGCGTGGACGTTTGGCATCCTTCTCGTCCTGAACCAGTTCTTCCAGGGAACGGGGTTCCCTCCGTGCGCGAAGCTGATCGCGTTCTGGATTCCGCCGAAGGAGCTTGCCACGAAGATGAGCGTGTGGAACACGTCGCATTCCATCGGCGGAGGGCTCGTCGCGAAGATATGCGGCGTAGTGATGGGCCTTGGCGTCATAGGATCGGCGAACCAGGGCGTTGGCATGTGGCGCTGGTGCTTCTGGACGATGGCGATACTTGGCGCGCTCGGACTTCTCCTCATGCTCTTCTGGCTTCCCGGAACGCCGAAGGACGAAGGCCTTCCCGACCTCCCCGGCACAGAATCCCCGCCCTCTCAGACACTTCAAACCTCTCAAACTTCTCAAACATCTTCCCTCCGCATGGTCTTCCTCAATCCTGTCATCTGGATGCTGGGGCTCATCAACTTCACGATCAACGCGGTGCGTGCGCTTGTGGCGGACTGGGGGCCGACGATGCTTCAGGAGGCGAAGGGCATGACGCCGAGCGAGGCAGGCACTGTGATAATGATGTTCGAGTTCGCCGGAATTGCCGGAATGCTCTTCGCAGGATGGGCGACGGACCGTTTCTTTGGCGGAAGGGCGCCGCGGCTCTGCGTGTTCCTGATGGCGCTCACGGCCGCGCTCTTCGCGGTGTTCTGGTTCGTGCCGTCTCCGCTTGCCGGCGGCACGGCGCTGTGCGTGGGCGGGTTCTGCCTTTACGGACCTCAGGCGCTAACCGGCGTAACCGCGACGAACATTTCCACGAAGCGGTTCGCCGGCACGTCGATCGGGTTCATCTCGCTCTTCTCGTATGTGGGGGTGTCGGTGGCGGGGAAGGTGTTCGGAAACCTTGCGCACTCCTGCGGAGGGTGGCGCGAACCGCTTTTCGTGACGGTCGCGACGGCGGCTGCGGGCGCGGTGCTGTTTCTCACGCTCTGGCGCGTGCGGGCGCACAGCTATTCATGACGAGCGCATCTGCACTAACAAAATCCTAACATTCACATTACATAATATGCAATAGCCATGAGAGACATTGCGATATGCGTTTTGACTGTTGTCGGCGGCCTGGGAGCTTTCCTCCTGGGAATGAAGCATTTGTCCGAAGGCCTGCAGGCCGTTGCGGGCAGGGAGCTTCGAAAGTTCATGGCGCTCGCTACGACGCGCCGCGCGGCGGGAGTGGTCACGGGTGCGGCGGCCACGGTGCTGGTGCAGTCGTCGTCTATAATCACGGTGATGCTGGTGGGCTTTGTGTCGTCAGGGCTGATGACGCTCCCCCAGGCGATAAACGTGATCATAGGCGCGAACATCGGCACCACCGCCACCGTGTGGATAGTCGCGTTCGCGCCGGATCCGCAGATGCTGGGCCTCACGGGCGTTTGCATCGGCGGCTTCCTATACTTCTATGACGCGTGCTTCATCTCGCGCCGCGAGCTCGCGCACAACCTCGGCCTTGCCGTGATGGGGCTTGGGCTCGTTTTTCTAGGCATGTACTTCATGTCGAAGGGCGTGCAGCCGATAAGGCAGAATCCGGAGATTCAGGCCGCTTTCATGCGCATGGGCGCGAGGACTCTCGGTGAGGTGGCGCTTGTGGCGCTTGCGGCTGCGGCGTTCACAGCGGTGGTGCAGAGCTCGGCGGCGACGATCGCGATAGGCATGACGCTCGCGTCGCAGCAGCTCATCACGTACGAGATGGCGATAGCGGTGCTGTTCGGCGCGAACGTGGGCACCACGATGACGGCGTGGCTGGCGGCGATAGGAGGACCTGCGGCGGCAAGGCGCACGGCGCTCGCGCACACGCTCTCGAACGTGATAGGGTCCGTCGTGTTCCTGCCGCTCGTGCTGCCAGTTCTGGTGCCTATGGGCAAGTCGCTCTTTCCCGGGTGGAACGCCGTAACCGAGACGGCGAAGGGACCGATGCTTCTCGGCGTGATGGCGCCCATCGCCGTCACCGACACGGTGTTCTCGCTTCTGCGCGGAGTCCTCTTCTTCCCGTTCGTGAAGCAGTTTGCGTCCCTCGTGGAGCGTCTTGTTCCGCAGAAGAAGGGCGAGGAGGCGCACTTCTCCGCGCTGCGCCACGGAAGCATGGTGTCGCCAGTGATCGCGTGCGACCAGGCGCTCATGGAGGTGCAGTTCATGCGCGACGTCGACGCCGAGCTTCTCGAGGGCGCGCGCAAGGTGCTTGTCGGCGAGGCGGACGAGGCGCTTGAGCGGCGCATCATCGAGCAGGAGGAGCGTCTCGACGACGTGCAGCGCGAGATCACCGACTTCCTCGGCGACATCATGACGAAGCGCCTCGCGCAGACGGTGGCCGAGCGCGCGCGCCGGCTGATGCGCCTTACGGACGAGCTGGAGTCGATCTCGGATGACGCCGCGCAGATTCTCAAGGTGGCCCGGCGCCTGCGCCGCCAGGGGCAGAAGATGTCCGCCGAATCATGCGAGCGCCTCGTCGCCGCGCATGACCGCGTTGCGGCGTTCGCCGCGAAGGTGTTCCCCTGGATACGCTCTCCCCGCCCCACGATAGACCTTCCCGCCATGCAGGCGGAGGAGGGCGAGCTGCACGACTTTCTGCACGAGTGCCGCAGGGCGCAGCTTTCGCGCGTGGGTCCGCACGATCCCGGCTCGCCGCTTCGCGTGCTGGGAGAGCTGGACGTGATACGCGCCTATGCCCGCATGCTGAGCTGCTGCATGAACATCGTCGAGACCCTCGCCGGAGGCAAGATGCCGCGGGATATGGTATAATGTGGGCATGGCGCCAGGAACGATACTGATAGTCGAGGACGACGCCGCCATCAGGGCGGTGCTGAGGGTCACGCTCAAGGGCGCGGGCTACGAGCTGGTGCGCGAGACGGCGCGCGGCGACGAGGCGCTCGCGCTCGTGCGCGAACTGCATCCGTCGCTAGTGCTGCTGGACGTGATGCTGCCCGGCCTCGACGGCTTCTCCGTGTGCCGCCGCGTGCGCGAGATGCCGGAGGTGTCCACCACGCCCATAATCATGCTCACCGCCAAGTGCGAGGAGCGCGACGTCGTGCGCGGGCTAGAGCTTGGCGCCGACGACTACATCGTGAAGCCCTTTTCCCGCCATGTGCTGCTCGCGCGCATCCAGGCCGTTCTGCGCCGGCCCGAGGCGATACGCCCCGAACGCACCGAGCATGACGGGCTCTCGTTCGACGTCGCCGCCCACGAGGTGTCGCTAGGAGGGCGGCCGCTGGACCTCACCGGCAGCGAATACCGCGTGCTTGCGCTTCTTCTCTCGCGTCCTGGGCGCGTGTACACGCGTTCGCAGATCATCGACCTCACGCAGTCTCCCGAGAAGGCCGTTACCGACAGGGCGATAGACGTGCAGATCGTGGGCCTCAGGCGCAAGCTCGGTGCGTGGGCAGCGCACATCGAGACGATTCGCGGGGTGGGATACCGTTTCCGTCCATGAAGTCGCGCCGCTTCAGCTTCCTGATCGCGCCCGCGCTGGCCCTGCTTGCCGGTGCGCTGTACCTTGGCGTTCTGCTGGCGCAGACGCCCCATTTCAACGACAACTTCGAGCGCCTTGTGAGCACGGGGATAGTCGTGCTGATATTCCTGCTGGCGTACAGGGCCCAGAGACGCTTCGCGCAGATCGCCGCCGAACGCGACGCAAACGGCAGGCTCGTGGCGGAGATGCGCAACCTGGAGAAGTTCAGGCGCGAGTTCGTGGCAAATGTAGCACATGAGCTGCGCACGCCGCTCACGGGAATACGCGGCGCCGTTGACGTGCTGGTGGAGGACGCCACGCTCTCGGGCGAGGACCGCGCGGCGATGTTCGGCGTGCTGCGCGAGCAGACTGCGCGCCTCGACCGCCTCTCGCAAGACATCCTCTCGCTTGCCGAGATCGAGCGGGCGCAGGCGAGCGACACCCACGAGTTCGAGATTTGCGACCTCTCGCACGTGGTGGCGAACGCGGTGGCGCTGATGGAGCCGAAGGCGTCGGCTCTGGGCGTGCGGCTTGTGCTTGCGCGCAACGACAGCTTCCATGCGAACTGCGACGCGGGGCTTCTGGAGGAGGCTGTGGAGAACCTGGTGGAGAACGCGCTGCGCTATTCGGAGTCGGATGATGTGGTGGTGACGCTCGCCGCCGAAGGGGATCGCGCGCGCATCACGGTGGCGGATCACGGCGTGGGAATCGCGTCGGAGCACCAGAAGCGCATCTTCGAGCGGTTCTACCGCGTTGACAAGACGCGCAGCCGCTCGCACGGCGGCACCGGCCTCGGGCTTGCGATCGTCAAGCACATCGCCCGGCTTCACGGCGGCGACGTGGCGCTGGAATCACAGACCGGCCATGGATGCAGGTTCTCGATAATCCTTCCGTCGCGCGCCGATGTCATTTGCCGGGAACGGTGACGGTGAACTTGCCGTGCTGCGGCGCGCCGAGCAGGTACCAGCGCACGGTGAAGACGCCTGGCGCGGTCCATGCGCCCGACGCCGCCACGTCGCGCGTTCCGACGAGGGCGAACAGTATCTCGATGTTCTGCGGGAAGGTGTAGGTTGTCGTGGCCCATGAACCGTCGCCCACGGCGAAGCGGAAGCCGTCAGGCCGCACGAGCGCCCAGCCCTGCGGCGTCTTCTCTATCGTGGCGTTCTTGAAGTCCAGAGGATTCTTCGAGACCTTGGCGCCGGCGATGGGGAGCGCGGGGGCGGGTGCGGAACCACTCTGCATCGGGAGCTTGAGCGAGGCGCAGCGCTCGGCGAGCGCCTTCTGGGCCGCGGCGTCGTCGGGAAGGGCAGCGGGGCCGAACGCGGGCAGGAGATGCTTCCACACGAGGTTGATCTCGTGCTGCATGTTGCCGAGTCCGGCATGGATGGAGACGACGGCGTCCTGGTCGGGCATGACGATCGTGTACTGGCCCATCGCGCCGTCGGCGCGGAAGGCGTTGTGGCGGCAGCGCCAGAACTGGAAGCCGTAGCCCTGGTGCCAGTCGCTGCCGTCCTCGCCCGTGACGGCGATCGCGCCGGACCACGTCTGGCGCGAGGTGGCTGCCGTCACCCATTCGCGCGAGAGGATGCGCCGGCCGTTCCACATGCCCTTGTCGAGGTAGAGCTGTCCGAAGCGGGAGAGGTCGCGCGTTGTCATGTTCATGCCCCAGCCGCCGCAGGCGATGCCGGTGGGGGAGACTGTGGACCACGGGCTTGTCATGCCGAGGGGGTCGAAGAGGCGCAGCTTAAGGAAGTCCATGAGCTTCATGCCCGAGACACGCTCAGCAATTGCTGCAAGCATGTGGGTGGCGCCTGAATCGTATTTGAACACGGTGCCGGGCTCCCTGTCGATGTCGTTGGCGAGGAACGCCTTCACCCAGTCGC
>CAMIVJ010000208.1 GCA_946401765.1 uncultured bacterium
CACGAGAATCCGAAGACGAAGGCGCAGACGCTCATCGCCACACACTACCACGAGCTCACCGACCTTTCCGAGAAGTTCCGCGGCATCAGGAACTACACGGTGCGCGTGAAGCAGGACGGCGAGCGCATCGTGTTCCTGCGCCGGATCGCGCCCGGCGTTGCGGAGAAGAGCTTCGGCATACACGTTGCGGCGATGGCCGGCCTCCCGAAGGCCGTCGTGGACCGCGCGGGCCAGATACTCGCGAACCTCGAGGCGAACGACCTCGACGTCGATGCGCCCAAGATCGTGCGCCGCCCGCGCAGGAAGCTCAGCGACCTCCCCGGCCAGCTGACGCTTTTCTGAGCTCCGCGCGGCAGGGGGCGCTAGAATACGCGGTTGACGATTTCGGCCGCGGAGTTTAGGCAGGCGCGGTAGTCGCTGGGGGTCTTGGCGAGAGGGAAGCGGATGCCGGCCCAGTCGATCTTGTGGTGGTTCTTGCCGCTGATGTAGCGGAAGCCGATCTTCTCAAGCTCGGCGATGGCGGAGGCGTCGAGGTTGGAGCCGGCGTCCTTGACGATCTGCCGCACGGCCTCGCGGCGGGCCTCGAGTTCGCCGGAGGGGGGATTGGCGGCGATCACGGCCTCGAGGATGCGGGCGCGGCGGTCGCGTCCCGCGGCCTCCGCCGCGTGGTATGCGTCGCGCAGAGTCTCCACAACGTGTTCGCGCAGCTCGCCCGTGAACTTCTCGGCGAAGGCGGGGGGCTTCTCGAGCATCACCGACGACGAAAGCGACGTGCGCTGTGCCTCGGCGAGAAGGTCCTTGAGGCGGGATATCTCGCGGTCGCGTTCCTCGATCGCCTGGTCGCGCTCTGCGATAGTGCCATCGCGGGCGGCGACTTCGGCGGAAAGCCTTGAAATCTCCTCCGGATCCGGACGGGGTGCGGCGCGAAGCTCGTCCAGCTCCTTGAGCGCGGCGGCGTGTTCGTCTCGCAGTTGGGCGAGGTCATCGGCCAGGGATTCGCATGCCGCCTTCTGCGCCTCGAGCTCACCTGACAACTCGGCTTCCCGGGCGGCTGCGGCCTCGCGTTCTGCGGCGAGGGCGCTTGCGGCCTGCTCCTCGCGCACGCGTGAAATGGTGGACGGGGTTACGATCGTCGTATGCCGCTCTGGAGCTGCGGGGGTGCGGGCGTCCTTCCTGCGGTCTTCGCCGGGGCCGAGCAGGGACGAGAAGTAGTCGGACGCGTTTGAGGCGCCTGCGAGGGCGCGGTCGGCGGGGGAAGCGGGCTTGGGCGGCTCAGGCGCGGGCTCGGGGGGCGCTGGCTTGAATTTGAGCTTAGAGAGGTCGTTGAAGGTCCCCATGGATCCATGTTCCTTTCATTGGATGTGTTTCACAAGATTATACCACAAATTTCGAAAACTGTCGCAGTCGTTGAAGGCGACGATGAAAAATGAAGTGCGCGTGAAACTGCGAAACTAGAAACCACGAAAGTAGAAGCCACATTTATTTCCATTTACCCATTGACTTTTCACCGAAAAAACGATACCATGTATCACTGTTTTCACGGTGGTTCAGCGAATCGCCGAAGAGTTGTTTTGTTTTTTGACAAGAGAGGAAGTTGCATCATGGCCACGAACAATGACTTGTTGGCAATAGTGAACTACATCGAGCGCGAGCGCGGTGTGGACCGCGAGATTGTGCTTGGCGCAATCGAGAGCGCGGTAACGAAAGCCGCCGTCAGGAACAATCCCGACGTGACGAGAGACCTCCGCGTGGCCATTGACCGCAAGACTCTCATGCTGCATGTGTACGACACGAAGGTCGTGACCGACGAGGACGTGGGGCCTGGCTACATCTCCGTGGCGCGCGCGCGCCGCATCAAGCCCGACGCCGCCGAAGGCGAAACTCTTGAGATCGAGATACCCGCCGCGAAGCTCGGGCGCATAGTGGCCGCCGCCACGCGCCAGGGCATCACGGACGCCATCCACAACGCGGAGCGCGACAACACTTTCGTTGAATACAAGAACCGCGTCGGCGAGATCGTGAGCGGCACCGTGACGGCCGTGAACCACCGCGACCTCTACGTGATGGTGGGCAAGACGGAGATGGTGCTGCCCGGCAAGGAGCGCATCCCCATGGAAGAGCACAAGGTGGGCGACTCGATTCGCGCGATCGTGGACAAGGTGCGCGACCCCGACGACAACAAGGAGAGGCAGCGCGGCGCCTCCTTCAGCGCGCAGAGCCACGCCGTCATGCTCAGCCGCTCCTCGCCCGAGTTCGTGCGCACGCTCTTCCGCCTCGAAGTCTCCGAGATCGCCGACGGCGTGGTGGAGATCATGGGCATCGCCCGCGACGCCGGCTACCGCACCAAGATAGCGGTGCGCACGCACGACGACAAGGTGGACCCCGTGGGCGCGTGCGTAGGCCTGAAGGGCGCGCGCGTGCGCAACATCGTGCGCGAGCTCAACGGCGAGAAGATCGACATCGTGCGCTGGAGCGACGACATGAAGAACTACGTGACCCAGGCTCTCGCCCCGGCTAAGCTTGAGTCCGTGGAAGTGGACGTGGCGCGCGGTTCGGTGCACGCCACCGTGGCGCCCAGCGAATACTCCAAGGCCATCGGCAAGCGCGGCCAGAACGTGCGCCTCACCTCAAAGCTCACCGGCTGGCACGTGGAGGTGACGAAGGCCATGTCGCTTGCGAGCTTCGAGGACCAGAAGGCCGAGGCCATCAAGAACCTTGCCGAGACCTTCAGCGTGTCAACCGCTGTTGCAACGCAGCTTGCCGATGCCGGCTTCCTCACTGTGGACGGAATCGTGGAGAGCGACGAGGAGGGCTTCATCGCGGCCACCGGACTCGACGAGGTCACCGCCAAGGGCCTCTACGCCGCCGCTCAGGCGGTGGCCGAGCTTACGGCCCAGGCCGAAGAGGAGAACGGCGAGGGCTGAGAGCCGGTTGCGCGGCTGCACATTCGTTTCGGCTTCAATGTGGTGAGAGGGAATTGTCATGAGAGTATATCAGTTCGCCAAGAAGATCGGCGCCACGTGCGCAACGGTCATGAAATGGGCAGAGGAGTGCGAAATCGAAGTGTACTCGCCGCTCTCGGAGCTTGAAGGCGATGACGCCAATACGCTGAACGCCCGCTTCCTCAAGGAGGGGCCTGCAACTGTCAAGGCCGAGACCGAGGCCGTTCGCGCGCGCGGAAAGGCGAAGGCCGAGAAGGCGGTGAAGGCGCGCGCTGCCAAGGACAAGGCCCAGGCTGAGGCCCTTGAGGCCGCACGCAGGCGCGCCATAGCCGTACACAACGGCGAACCTTTCGTGCTGACGCCGGCCGAGCCGCCGAAGGTGGAAGAAGTCCACGCAGAGAAGCCGGCGAAGGAGCAGACGGAGCCTGTTGAGGAGAAGGGGCCGAAGGTTGAGATCGGAGTGTCTCTGCCCGAACTGCCCAAGGTGAGCTTTGAGATGTCGGAGGAGCAGGACACTTCTGGCGGCGATGATTTCGAGGACGAAGACGACGAGGACGCCCTCGACTATCTGCAGGGCAAGGACCGCGGACGCTCCTCCAAAAAGGACGTCAAGAAGGAGAAGGAATCCAAGAAGGACGAGGAGAAGGGCGGCTCAAAGCGCGACCGCGAGAGAGGCGAGCGCGACAGGAAGGACGCTCCTGCGAAGAAGGATCGCGATGTGCGCGCTACGGCAAGAACTACCGAGCCTGCAGCCGCGCGCCGTCCTGCCGCGCCAGCTGCGCCCGCAGCGCCTGCGGCCAAGCGTCCTGCTGCGCCGCAGCGCCCCGCCTCCACACGCGTGGGCGGCCATCGCGCGGGCTTCTCTTCCGTATCCATGAAGCTCTCGCGCCCGCAGGTGCAGATTGGCACCGCCAAGCCGGTGGTCACGGCAGTCGGCGCGCCGACTGCCGCTCCCGCCGCTCCCGCGAAGCCAACGATATCGCTTTCCGTCTCGACCCGCGAGATCTCGATCCGCGGCGCCGTTGTGGTGAAGGAGCTCGCCCTCAAGCTCGGCATACGCCCGAACAGGCTCATCGCCGACCTCATGGGCCTTAAGATACTCGCCTCCATCAACCAGCGCGTCGAGCCGGAGGTGGCCATCAAGGTGGCGCAGAAGTACGGCTACAAGGTGAACGTGGAGCACGCGCGCGACGCTGCGAACAAGAAGCCCGTTCTGAAGTCGATCGACGCAGACGACGAGATTCCGCAGGACAAGCCCGAGGACATGCAGCCGCGTCCTCCGGTGGTCACCTTCCTCGGCCATGTGGACCACGGCAAGACGACTCTCATGGACTACATCCGCCACGCGCATGTGGCGGCCGGCGAGGCTGGCGGCATCACCCAGCAGATCTCCGCCTACCAGGTGGACGTGCAGGGCCGCAAGATCACGTTCCTCGACACTCCCGGCCACGCCGCGTTCAACGCGATGCGCCAGCGCGGCGCGCAGCTCACCGACATCGCAGTGATCATCATCGCGGCGGACGACGGCATCATGCCGCAGACCGAGGAGGCGATCAAGTTCGCCCGCCAGGCCGGCGTGCAGATCATGGTGGCAATCACCAAGTGCGACAAGCCCACCGCCAACACCCAGCGCGTCAAGCAGCAGCTGCAGAAGGCCGGTCTCACCCCCGAAGAGTGGGGCGGCGACATCGTGTGCTGCGAAGTGTCGGGCGTATCTGGCCAGGGCGTGGACAACCTTCTCGAGATGATGCTGCTGCAGGCCGACGTGCTCGAGCTTTCCGCCAACCCTCGCCGCCGCGCCAACGGATACGTGATCGAGGCCGAGCTCGAGCAGGGCTTCGGCCCCTCCGCCACGCTGCTCGTCACCGGCGGCACTCTCAAGGTGGGCGACGCAATCCTCATCGGCGAGCACTTCGGCAAGGTGCGCTCGCTCATCGACGACCGCGGCCGCCGCATCAAGGAGGCGCCTCCCGCGACGCCCGTGAAGTGCACCGGCCTTTCCGGCGTGCCAGAAGCAGGCGCGGAGTTCCGCGTGATGCTCGACGAGAAGCGCGCCCGCACGCTCGCCGAGGAGACGGCCCGCCTGCGCAAGGAGCAGGAGCTTTCGCAGACGAAGGCGCTCTCGCTCGACGACCTCATGAGCCAGATGAACGCCGGCGACAAGCGCGAGCTGAGCGTGGTAGTGAAGAGCGACACGCAGGGCTCGCTCGAGGCGATCGTCGAGGCGCTGCGCGGCATCAAGAGCGAGAAGGTGGGCCTCAAGATCATCGGCACCGGCACGGGCAACGTCTCCATCACCGACGTGAAGAGCGCCGCCGCGGGCAAGGCCGTGATCGTGGGCTTCGACATCGGCTGCGACTCCGGCGTGCAGCAGCAGGCCCGCCACGACGGCGTGCGCATCAACTCGTTCCGCATCATCTACGAGCTGATCGACCATGTGAAGAAGACCATGCTCGACCTCCTGCCGCCAGAGTACACAGAGAAGATCAAGGGCCACGCCCAGGTTAAGGCGATCTACGACATCGGCAAGCTCGGCAAGATCGCAGGCTCGCAGATGCTCGACGGCTCCCTCGTGGCCTCGGCCCGCTACCGCATTCTCCGCAACGGCGCCAAGGTGTGGGAAGGCAAGGTGCAGACGCTGCGCCACTTCAAGGACGAGGTCAAGGAGGTCACCGGCC
>CAMIVJ010000209.1 GCA_946401765.1 uncultured bacterium
GCCGACCATCGCGGCATCCTCTCCTGGCATTCGCAGAAGCGCGACAGGACTCTGCACGAGGCCGGCAGCTACGGATATCTCGTCGAAGCCGAAGTGAACGAGAAACTGCTCGCCAAGGGCAACGGCAAGGCCGTGGTGCGTCTCGAGGCCGACAAGGCCGGCCTTGCCATTTACGGCGCGAAGTTCGGCCGCTTCCCGTTCGACCCAACCCTTGCATTTGAGTAACCCCTCCCTCGCCACTTGTCACTTCAAACTTCGAACATCAAACTTCGAACATCGAACTTAAACTTCAAACTCTCAACTCCCAACCCTCTACCCCTCCCAAGGAACCTCAAAATGAATGCTAAAACATCCCGCCGTTCGTTCCTGCAGGCCGCGCTGGCCGCTGGTGCGTTTCCGTTCGTTCCCGCCCTTGCCGGCGGCAAGCCGTGGAAGCCGGGCGACAAGGTGAACCTTGCCGTGTGCGGCATCGGCAACCAGGGCTGGCACGACATACAGTCGTTCGCCAAGACAGGGCTCTGCAACATCGTGGCGCTCTGCGATACCGACATGGGCGCCAAGCACACGCAGAACGCCCTGAAGAAATTCCCGAACGCGAAGCGGTACAAGGACTTCCGCAAGATGCTCGAGGAGATGGACGGCGAGATCGACGCCGTTGCCGCGTGCACGCCTGACCATGCCCATTTCCCGATCGCCATGATGGCGATGCGCATGGGCAAGGGCATCTTCACCGAGAAGCCGATGGGCCACACCTTCCGCGAGATCGGCCTCATGATGGCCGCAGAGAAGAAGAGCGGCGTCGCCACGCAGATGGGCAACCAGGGCCATTCGGGCGCGAACTACTACCAGTTCCGCGACTACCGCGCTTCGGGCGTGCTTGGCGAGATCAAGAAGGTGGTGGCGCACATGAACTCCAGCCGCCGCTGGCACAAGTGGAACGGCAACGTGAACGCGATGCCGCCGGAGATGCCGATTCCCGAGACGATGGGGCGTGACGGATGGAGCGTGTGGCTGGGCACTATGCCGATGCGCCCGTACAACCGCGACTATGTGAACGGCGACTGGCGCTGCTGGTACGACTTCGGCAATGGCGCGCTCGGCGACTGGGGAGCGCACATCCTCGACACGATCCACCAGTTCTACGACCTTGGGCTGCCGAGCGAGATCTGCATCTCGAACGTGACGGGGCACAACCCGTTCGTGTTCCCGATGAACAACACGCTCACGTTCCGGTTCCCGTCCAAGCCCGGACGCAAGGGCTTCGACATCGAGTGGTACGAGGGCCGCCAGAACCTGCCCGAGCTTCCCAAGGGCTACAAGACGCCGAAGGGGCAGGGATACATTCCGCCACCCGGAGGAGTGGCTGCGGCCGCGAAGGAGAAGGGCTTCTCGCTCAACCCCGGCAAGGAGATCTACATGGCGGACGGCACGATCTGGCAGGGAGGGTCGCACTCGAGCCCGCTGCAGAAGGTCGGGTCCGACGAGAAGCTGCCCGAGTACGAGAAGCCTGGCTCCAACCACTACGCGAACTTCCTGCTTGGAGTGATGGGGCGCGAGAAGACGCGCTCGCCGTTCTCGGTGGCGGGTCCGCTCTCGCAGATGTTCACGCTCGGCTGCATCGCGCAGCGCCTGAGGAGGTCGATCAAGATCGACCCGAAGACAGGGGCGATCCTGAACGACGCCGAGGCGGCGAAGTACCTTGCGGGACCGGCGGCGCCGCGCAAGGAGTGGGAAGAGTTCTACAAGGTGTGAGAATGAGAGAAGACCTCGACGGGCTGAAGGCGCTGGGGCGCACGGTGCGTCCGGAGGGCGGGTACGACCCGTCCCTCCTGGACGCCTTCGCAAACCGCCATCCGGAGCGCGACTACTGGGTCACCTTCACGTGTCCCGAATTCACCACGCTGTGTCCGAAGACCGGTCAGCCCGACTTCGCAACGCTCACGATACGCTACATCCCCTCGCGCCTGCTAGTCGAGTCGAAGTCGCTCAAGCTCTACCTCTTCGGATTCCGCAGCCACGGCGACTTCCACGAGGACGTGGTGAACGTGATCTACGACGACCTGAGCCGCCTCCTGAAGCCAAAGTACATGGAGGTGGTTGGCAAGTTCGCGGCACGAGGCGGCATCTCGATCGATCCCTTCGTCAACGGCGGCACGGGCGCGAAGTACAAGGCGCTCGCCCGCAAGCGCTTCGAAGAATGGAACGGCGTGCGCTAGATACTTGTTTCCGCGCGCGATTTCTGATATCATAATCAATCACATGCAAGAAGGAACGAAAAACTTTGACTTCTGGTACGCGGTGCACCACACCAACGTGGTGCGCGGGCCCTCGCGCGCGCTCGAGACGTTCGGCGAGACGCGCGTGTTGTACCATCACATCGCGGAGCTGCCGGACGATCCCGGGAAGGTGCGCGTGCGCGAAGGGCGTCTCGAGGCCCACAAGCCCGCGATCATCACCCCAGAGGCGTACATGGACGGCGCGGCGGAGGGCTTCGGCGAGCAGGCGCGCGCGTATCTAGAGTTTCTCAAGCAGCATGAAGATTCGATACGCATCCTCCAGTACGGCTACAAGCTCTCCCAGGAGGCGTTCTCGGAACAGGTGGTGACCGACTCGATGGAGGCCGTGACGGCCCGTGTGGTTGCCGAAGTGATGGAGCGCAACGAGGTCTTCGGCGCAGTGATACAGGGCGTGGACGATCCGTGGGACGTGTCGCTCGTGCACTTCTTCTGGCTGCACGTCAACGCGTCCGCTCCAGTCAATGTGCGCGAGCTCGAGGCCGCGCGCAGGCGCAGCGCCCTCGACGGACTTCCCGAGACCGTGCGCATCGAGGTGGAGGCCGCGTTCGAGAAGGCGCAGGCCGATCCGCGCCTCGTGCATGAGCTTGGCGCCCTCCTTCGCAGGAAGGGCGTGTTCGAGCAGTATCAGGATAGATTCTTCAAACTTGTGAGACGGGGGTAGAATGGAGAAGATAGTCACTCGCGTGATAGCCGTGGCCAACCAGAAGGGCGGCGTGGGCAAGACGACGACGGTGGTCAACCTGGCGGCGGCGCTTTCCAAGACGCGCCACACCGTGCTTGTGATAGACCTCGATCCGCAGGCGAACGCCACGACGGGACTCGGGCTCTCGCCGCAGAAGGGAGTGTCGCTGTATCCGTGCCTCATCGGCGAGCAGCAGATCGCCGACATGATCCAGCCCACTGCGTACGAGAATCTGAACATCATACCGTCCGAGGTGAACCTCTCCGGCTGCGAGATCGACCTCGCGCAGCGTCCCGACCGGCTTCAGGTCGTGCGCAACGTGCTGCAGGCGATCCGCGACGCGGGCGTGTTCGACTACATCCTCCTCGACTGTCCGCCTTCCCTTGGAATACTCATGACCTCGACTCTCGCCGCGGCGGACGGCATACTCGTGCCCATGCAGGCGGAGTACTACGCCCTCGAAGGGCTTAGCGTGATGCAGGACCTCATCGCGCGCCTCAAGGCGAACGGCGCCAACCCCGCGCTCGAGCTCAACGGCATCCTCATGACGATGGTGAACTCCAACACGCGCCTCGCGCAGGACGTGATTGCGGAGGTGCGCGAGCATTTCGGCGACAAGGTGTACGAGACCATGATTCCGCGCAACGTGCGCACCACCGAGGCGCCCAGCTACGGCCAGCCCGTGGTGTTCTACGATCCGTCGTGCAGAGGCTCCGAGGCGTACCGCGCGTTCGCAAAGGAGTTCGCGAAGCGCAACCCCACGAGGGGCGAGGCGGCTGTGGCCGTGCGCGCGGAGACGCCTGCTCAGGAGCCGGCGGTAACGAATCAGGAGGAGGCTGGAGATGACAAAGTCTCTTGAGGACTACATCGAGGAGATACATCTGCTCATCCGCGACAACGGCCAGGCGCGCGTGCGCGACGTGGCGCGCGCAATCGGCGTGAAGATGCCCAGCGTGGTCAAGGCCATCGCAGAGCTCAAGAAGCTCGGTCTGGTCACGCAGGAGCCATACGAGAGCATCAAGCTCACCGAGGAGGGCAGCCGCGTGGCGGCCATGGTGCTTGAGCGCCACACCATCCTCAAGGCGTTCCTGCTCAAGCTCGGAGTGGGCGAGGCGAACGCCGAGAAGGACGCCTGCCTGATGGAGCACATCCTCAGCGCCGAGACGATGGAGCGCGTGCGCGAATTTCTGAACGGCCGTGCAGGCCGGGCTGCGAAGGAAAAGACTGTCAAAAGCAACGGAGACAAAAAATGAGCGAAGAGAAGATGACCAAGTTCAGGTGGACGATCTGCCTGCTGTTGTTCGCCGCGACCACGGTGAACTATCTGGACCGCCAGGTGCTGTCCCTGACGTTTCCGGAATTCATCCAGCCTGAATTCCACTGGACCGACGCCCACTACGGCATGATCACCGGCTTCTTCTCGATATTCTACGCCGTGGCCTGTCTGTTTGCCGGAAAGTTCGTGGACTGGATGGGCACGAAGAAGGGCTATCTCTGGGCGATCTTCGTGTGGTCGCTGGCGGCCTGCCTCCACGCCGGATGCGGCATCGCCACGTGCTGGTTCGTGAATGGAGTCGACACGGTTGCAGCACTGCGCGCGGTCGAGAAGGGCTCTGCGGTGGCCGCAGCCGTGGCTTCCGTCTCGGTGTGGCTGTTCCTGGTGTGCCGTGGATTCCTCGCGCTTGGCGAGGCGGGCAATTTCCCTGCGGCCATCAAGGTGACGGCGGAGTTCTTCCCGAAGAAAGACCGTGCGTTCGCGACGTCCGTCTTCAATTCCGGCGCGTCCGTTGGCGCGCTCGTGGCGCCGCTCACGATTCCGTCGCTCGCGAAGTGCTTCGGCTGGGAGCTCGCTTTCATCATCATCGGCGGCGTCGGCTTCATCTGGATGTTCTTCTGGCAGTGGCTCTACACGAAGCCGCGCGACTCGAAGTTCATGAACAAGGCCGAGTTCGACTACGTTTCGCAGGACGAGGGCGGCAACGCCGCCCATGCCGAAGCGTCCAAGGCCGCCGACGAGAAGCCGATTCCCTTCCTCAAGTGCTTCACCTACCGTCAGACGTGGAGCTTCATCGTGGGCAAGTTCTGCACTGACGGCGTGTGGTGGTTCTACCTCTTCTGGGCGCCCGCCTACTTCAAGGAGCAGGGCCATGCGCCCTCCACGCCCACGGGCCAGGCGCTCGTGTTCACGCTCTACCTGATCGTGACGGTGGTCTCGATCTACGGATGCAAGCTGCCTACGGTGCTCGTCAACAAGGGATACAAGGGCGGCAATCCGTACATGTGCCGCATGACGGCGATGCTGCTCTTTGCGTTCTTCCCGCTCGCGGCGCTCTTTGCGCAGCCGCTTTCGAACACGTCCGTGTGGTTCCCGGCCTGTCTGATCGGCCTTGCGGCGGCTGGACACCAGGCGTGGAGCGCCAACATCTTCTCGACGGTGGGCGACATGTTCCCGAAGTCCACCATCGCCTCCATCACCGGCATCGGCGCGATGGCGGGCGGCTTTGGCGCCTTCCTCGTGAACGTGTACGCGGGCCGTCTCTTCACCTATGCGCAGGGCGCCGGCAAGGCCTTCTCCTTCATGGGCTTCGAGGGCAAGCCCGCCGCGTACATGATCGTGTTCTGCGTGTGCGGCGT
>CAMIVJ010000210.1 GCA_946401765.1 uncultured bacterium
GCGCCGTCCACCATGTCGCAGAGCATGAACGGCGGAACGTCCTGGCGGATCTTCGACATCCCCCCCACCATCGCGTGCCTGCCGATGCTGCAGAACTGGTGCGACGCCGCGCAGCCGCCGATGATCGCCCAGTCCTGCACATGCACGTCGCCGGCGAGCTGCACGCTGTTGGAGCAGATCACGTGGTCGCCGAGGATCACGCCATGCGCCGCGTGGCAGTAGGCCATGAAGAGAACGTCGTTGCCGATGACTGTCTTCTCGCCGTCGGCCGTGCCGAGATGCACGGTGGCAAACTCGCGGATCACGGTGCGGTCGCCGATCTCCACGAACGAGACGCTGCCGTCCTTGTACTTGAGGTCCTGCGTCTTCATGCCGATGCAGGCATAGGGGAATATCTGGCAGTCCTCGCCTATCGTCGTGTGGCCGCGCAGTATGGCGCCCTGCTGCACCACGGTGCGCGCGCCGAGCTTAACGTGCGGGCCAACGCTCGCGTACGGACCTATCTCCACGCCGTCGCCAAGCTGGGCGTTGAAATCCACTATTGCGGTTGGATGTACTGTGACCGACATTTCTCTGCTCCTTCTTCCGCGCTTGACTAAAGGTTCTTCGGCACCAGCCAGCTCGCGAGCGCGAAGCACGCCGCAACCGGCAGCCAGATGAGGACGTATGGATGTACGGCGTAGTCCTTGGACATGCTTGTCATCAGGATCACGACCAGATAGTAGCTGAGGGCCGTCGCGAGGGCTATCGCCATTCCTATGGTGGACTCCTTGCGCTGCGCGCGTATTCCAAGCGGCACCCCCACCAGAACGAAGCATATCGAGGCGAACGCGAACACGAGGCGCTTCTGGAACTCCGTGCGCAGGTCGCTGAGGCGGCGACGCATCGTCTTCTTCAGGAACTTGAGCTCCCTCTCGGCGGAGCCCTTGCTGCGCCCTTCCCGCGCGCGGCGCTCTGCGGCGGCCTGCGGGTTCTTCACGTCGGCGCGCGCCTGGTCGATCTCGGCCAGAAGCTCGAAGAAGCGGAAGTCCTTCTCCTTGCGCTTGTACGTGCCGTCCTTGAGCGCGTCCTTCACGCGGTACTGCACGCGTGCGGCGCGGGCCATGCCGGGGTTGTGCTCGTCCACCGGATCCACCGTCACGCCGTGGAGGTCAAGCACCACGTCGCGCCCCTCGCTTGTGACGAGGGCCTTGGACGCCGTGACCAGGCGGTCCATGCGCGGATTGGAGAAGTCGAACACGATGAGGTCCTTTAGCCACTGCCCCTCGCGCTCCTCGAAGTAGAACTTCACCTTGGGGAAGTCGGCGATGACGCGCCCGGGCTCGAGCAGCTCAAGGCCCGCGCCAACCGAAATGCGCCTCGCGAGATCGCGGCGCACCTCGTGGCCGCGCGGCACTATCTCGTTGTTGACGAATAGACCGAAAAGAGTGCAGCATGCGGCGAAGGCGAGCGGCGCGCGCATGATGGTGAGAAGGTTGATTCCGCACGCGCGCATGGCGGCCACCTCGCTGTCGGCGGAAAGGCGGGAGAAGACGAGAATCGACGCGACAAGCAGGCCTAGCGGAATCGTCCACTGCATCGTCTCAGGGAAGCTCACCACTGCGAACCTGCCCACGAGCCTAACTGGAACACCCTGCAGCATGTAGCCAACGATCTGCACCATAAGGCTTATCGTGAGCACGAACGACAGCACGAGAAACGCGAGGAAGAAGGACGACATGAACGCCCCGAAGACGTATTTCTCGATAGTCCTCATTCGCCGCCCCCGCCGAAGTTCCACTGGATGCCGATGCACACCGTGTACATCTCGCTGCAGGGCGAATCGATGCCAAGCATCGCCTGCGCGTCGAAGCGCAGGTCAAGGCTGTCCGTGAGATGGTAGAACGCGCCCACGCCCACGGTCGGCCCCGTCGCCGTTCGGTGCGAACCGTCGGCGAACGCGTGGCGCGCGCCGAAGCGCGTGGCGGCGCCCAAGGTGACGAACGGGTCGAAGCGCTCGCATCCGAAGAGCTTGTCGAACGCCTCCCAGCCGTTCATGTGCATCACGAGCCGAGCCGCCACGCCGGAAAGCGCCTCATGCCCGGCGCGCGTTGAGGCGTTTGGCGCGCATGCGGCCTCGAGCTCCACCTCCGCATAGTCGCTCCATGCCGTGCCCAGGCGCACCGCCACGTCTGCCGCGCGGCGTACGGACGCCCCGCCGCCCGGCATGAGCATTCCGCCGGCAACGCCCACGTAGCTGCGCGACGCCAGCCACACGGGCTCCGGCTCGTTTGGATACGCCACGGCCGCAAACACCGCGAATGCTGCAAGAATGGAAAGCGAAAAGAACTTCATTTCTTCACCATCTCCGTTATCGCGCTCAGGAACTGGTTCACGTCGGTGAAGCGGCGGTACACGGACGCAAAGCGTATGTACGCCACCTCGTCGAGCTCGTGCAGGCGCTCCATCACAAGTCGGCCTATCTGGTCCGAGGCGACCTCCTCACCCTCCAGCGCCGACATCACGCCGCCGATGAGGTCCTGCACCTTCGCCTCTGGGATGGGACGCTTCTGGCAGGCGATGCGCACCGACTTCTCGAGCTTCTCGCGCTGGAACACCTCGCGCCTTCCGTCGCGCTTCACTACGAACAGGTCGTCGCGGTCTATCTCCTCGTGCGTTGTGAACCTGTGCCCGCACTTCAGGCACTCGCGCCTGCGCCGCACCACCGCCCCCTCCTTGGACGAGCGGGAGTCCAGCACCTTGTCGTCGTCATTGCCGCATTTCGGGCACTTCACCGCGTGGGCCTTTCAGTTCAAGCACGTCGGTTGGCGCACTACTTGCCGTTGGGGCACATCGTGCAGTGGCGGCAGTCGAGGTTGATGGGCAGCGGCGGCGGCTCGCCGTGGCGGCGCGCCCACACCGATCCAAGATGGTTGATGAGCGCGAGCAGCAGGCCGAGCGTGATGAAGCCGCCCGCGGGCAGTATCGCGAGCACCACGGAGTTCGAGTGGATGTGCTTGATCGCGATGTCGCCCCACACCGTCAGCGAGCCCGCGCCCACGATCTCGCGCACAGAGGCGATGAGGGCGAGTGCGAGCGTGAAGCCGATGCCCGTGCCGAGACCGTCGGCGATCGAGTCGACGACCCCGTTCTTGCATGCGAACGCCTCGGCGCGGCCGAGGATGATGCAGTTCACCACGATGAGCGGAATGAATATGCCAAGCGACTCGGACAGCGCCGGCAGGAACGCCTGCATCAGCAGGTCGATCGTCGTGACGAACGCCGCAACTATCACGATGTAGCACGGAATGTGCACAGCGCCCGGTATCACCTTCCTGAGAAGCGACACCAGCGCGTTCGAGCACACGAGCACGAACGACGCGGCAAGCCCCATCCCGAGAGCGTTTTCAAGGGATGTGGTCACCGCGAGCGTGGGGCAGAGCCCCAGCACCAGACGAAACGTGGGATTGTTCTTGAAAATCCCATACCAGAATGCAAGCCATGTCTTCATGGCGGATAGTATATCATATTTCGCCGCGTTGTGCCACTTGCGCCCGCTAGCGGATGAAGATCGCCGTGCCGCTGCGGAACACGATCTGAATGTTGCCTTCCTTCATCGTCGCCTTGAACTGCTTCGTATATGGCTGGCCGTTCACGGTCACCGCCACTGGCACGTTGGCCGCGAGATCAGCCACCGCAAGGCCGTACGCAGGGCTCACCTTGATCGCGCCCACCACAGGCTCCGAGGTGAAGTCGACGTCGATTCCGCCAAGGTTCGCGAGCATGTCGGCAGAAGCGTTCTCAAACGCAAGAAGATTCGTGAGATCGTGTGCGCTGGGCGCCACGTTCGCGTAGGCGAGCTTCGCGCCCTTGAACTTGAACGGACCCGACACCGTAGCGCCAGTGCCTGTGGCCTTGACTGTTCCGTAGACCTCGGCCGCGCCTTCCATGACGTTGTTGGAGAGCTTCGCGTCAGAGGCGAGCGTCACGCCGCCCTGCACGTAGCCGTCGGGGCACACGGAGAGTGCAAGCGTTGCCTCGCTGAACAGCGTTTCAGCTCCGTCCGCAACCTGGTAGGAGACTGGCTGCTTGTTCTGTCCGCTCCACGGTCCGGCGTTGCCGGTGAAGTCCGCCGTCTGGATGCGGAACTTGTGCCAGCCCTGCGCGAGCGTGACCGTGTAGGATAGCGTGTTGTTGCTGTCGCCCGTCAATCCCGAATCCACGCCGTCGATCCAGAGCGCCGCGCGGTCGTCGTAGTTGCTGCGGAACGTCCATGCCTTGCTCGCGTTCTCCGCCGTCACGAAGAACCAGCCCTCGTAGCGGTTGACCGTGTAGGTGTTGATCCACGTCGTGTCGTCGTTGCCGTACCACGTGAGCTTCTGCAGGTTGTTCGTGATGCAGCGGAAGTCCCATGCGAAGTCGTTCTTGAACGTATTGGCCGTGACGTCGGAGGCCGAACCCTTGTAGTGGCTCCAGCAGACCGTGTTCGCGTTGTTCGCGTCGCCCATGTCGGCCGCAGGACGCATCTTCAGGTTCTTCACGTTGAAGCGCGCGTAGGCGGACATCGTGGGATCCTTGTAGCCGACCGTATGGTAGGCGTGGTTGGCGGCCGGACCGAATCCGCCGGAGTTGTCGGAGATCACATGGCGGAAGGTGTGCCAGCCAGCCGTCGTGATTTCCTTCGTGCCCGTGACGGTGTCGCAGTCCGCAGTCGCGATCATCACCTGCTCGCCGTCAATCCACAGCGCAACGCGGTCGTCGCACCTGCCCTCGAACGACCATGTGCCGGTCTTGGACTCCTCGACATAGAAGTGTCCGACGGCATACGTCTCGGTGTAGTTCATGTCTCCAAACGGGCGTGCCGCCTGAGCATAGTTCGTGAAGAGCAGCGTCTCGTCGTGCGTGATCGTGCCGCGCGTGGTGCCGCCGGGCTTCTTGTTGAATCGGCCGACGATGCTGTTGGCGTTGCTCAAGTCGCGGTCGCCGAAATCACGCGCGGTGAAGACGGCGCTGCGGTCAGTCGCAATGTTGACGATCGCCTTTGCGCCCTCGCCGATGTCAAGGCCGCCGAGAAGCGACGCCGCGCCCTCGAGGCCCGCCGTGAAACCGTCGCCAATAGTCCACTTGCCGCCGATGACGCCCTGCATCTCCTTGTTGCCCACTAGCGTAGCCGCGCCGTTCAGCGTCACGTCGCCGTCTCCCGTCAGCGCGGTGTTCCATGTCGCCGTCGTGCCGTCCGCCTGGGTGAGCGTCCAGCCGTTCGCGTCGCCGTCCTTGAAGCAGGTGGAGATGAAGTGCGGGATCGACCAGTTGGCGGTGGCGTTGAACTCGCCGCCCTTCAGCACTATCTGTCCTTCGTCCGTGTTGTCCTCGTACCTCGCCTGGAATCCCGGACCGCCGTAGTTGAACGTGCCCCCGTTCTGGATGAAGCGCGAGGTGTTACCACCGCCGAGCGCCTGGTTGTTGGCGCGCAGCCGAATCGGCGCCTTGGGGACGTTCATCGTACCGGAGTTCATGATGAAGTCCGAGTGCGGGCCATTGTAGGCGATGTAGAAGAGGTCTTCGGTAAGGTTCACCGTGCCGCCGTCAACGGTAAACACAGACTTGATGCTGCCGCTCGTGCTCGTGCCGT
>CAMIVJ010000211.1 GCA_946401765.1 uncultured bacterium
TGACCGTTGGCGTGCTCGGCGCGGAGACGCTTCCGGTTGTGGAGATCTGCGCTCCCAACGGATGGTACGGATACGACGAGAAGTACAACTCAAACGAGACGCGCTATCCGTTCCCGGATGATCCGTTTCTCCCGGAGATGCAGCGCCTAGCGCGCGCCGCGTTCGACGCCACCGGCTGTCGAGGCGTCTCGCGCGTCGACTTCCGCGTGACTCCGGAAGGCCGCATGTACGCGCTTGAGATCAACACATCGCCCGGCATGACCGGCCACTCTCTCGTGCCGAAGGCCGCCGCGAAGGCCGGGCTCTCCTTCGCCGAGCTATGCGACCGCGTGCTAAGGAGCGCAGCCCATGATTAAGCACGTGACCAAGAAGAACGGTCCGCGCCCCGAACGCATAATAGCGCTTGCGGTCTTTTCCGTGCTGTTCGTGGCGGCCATCGTCACGGGCCTCGTGTACGCATACCGCGCGCTGGCGGAGATCTGGCGCGAGCAGTGCCGCGTGACGGACATGGAGCTAGACGTGGTGATCTCACCTGCGAAGATCATCCCGCAGGACGTTCTCAAGGATGCGATAATCCTCAACTTCGGCCTAACCAACGGCGCCAACCTCGCCACAATCCCATTCGCCGAGCTGCGCGCCAATCTGCTCGAACGCATCCCCAACCTGCGCAACATCAGAATCGAGCGCCGCATGCCAAACCGCGTGACGATCGACGTGGAGGAGCGCGAGCCGATAGCGCGCATCGCGCCGCGCAAAGGCGCCGCCGCTTCGGGCCGAGTCGCCGACGTCGACGGCGTGGTGTTCTGGTACAACGCCAACACATCCCTTCTGCCCATAGTGCGCGAGTCTTCCGACACCCCCACTGTCCCAGGCAAGAAGCTCACCGGCAACGTCGCCGCCGCTCTCCGTCTCGTGAAGGCCGCCGCCCAGCCCGAGCTCTCAAACTTGCGCGTGCTCGAGATCGAGACGCATCACACCGACTATCTCCTCGTCACCTTCGGCAACTACGACAGCGCCAAGATAGCGTGGGCCAACATGAACGAAGACACCCGCCAGTCGCGCGAGTCGCTTCACACACAGCTCACAAGGCTGTCCCAGGTTATCGCCACCCGCTTGACGCCGCAGGCCACTCTGTGGCTTGCTACGGACTGGGGTCCACATAGCCGCATCACCGCAAGCGGACCCAACAACCGGGCCCCGGCATCCAGCATCGGCAACTAGAAAGGAATACCGCAAGTGAACCTCTCAGAACCGGTAGCCGCATTCGAGATCGGCACCACTAACACAGTTGTCGCCATCGGCGAACCGCTGGGCGGCGGCAGGATAAAGGTGGCCGCAATAGACTCCATAGCCTCCTCCGGCGTGCGCAAAAGCCAGATCGTAGACGTCTCACAGGCCAAATTCTCCGTGGAGTCCGTGCTCAAGCGCCTGGCCGACCAGGCCGACTACTCCATCGGCCAGGCCTACCTCGCGGTGTCGGGCCCGCACATCCGCACCAAGATCGTGAACGCCCAGGTTCCGGTGAACGGCGGCGTGGTGCGCGAGGAGGACATCGCCGAAGTCAACGAGCGCTCCTATGACGCAGGCCTTCCGCAGGACTGCTATCCCATCGAGCTCTCGAACATCTGCTACAAGCTGGACGACATCGACTCCATCCTGTCGCCCAAGAACATGAGCGGCCGTCTTCTCTCGCAGCGCTCACTCTGCATCTACGGCTCCACCCAGCGCATCCACGACGCGTTCACCGCCGCGCGCGGCGCAAAGCTCGAGATCCCGGAAGGAGCGGTCGCGTTCGCCGGCTCATGCGCCGCCGCCGCCGTGCTTACCGCGCAGAATAAGAAGGACGGCGCACTCGCGATCGACCTGGGCGGCGGCTCAACTTCGTTCACCGTATGGGTTAATGGCAAGCTCGTGCAGGCCGGCGTGCTTGGCGTCGGCGGAGACCATGTGACGAACGACATCCACGAGGCGTTCCCCGTCTCGCGCTCGCAGGCGGAGCAGCTCAAGATGATGTCTTCGGCTGTCATATCGAAGGACGACGCGTCCGTACGAGTTACCGTGCCCGACCCAACGCCAGGCTTCAAGCCAATCACCGTCTCGCGCCGGGCCCTCAACACCGTCGTCAACGCGCGCCTGCAGGAGCTCTTCACGATCATACGCGCAAAGGTGGACGAGGAGAACCGCCTTCATCTGCTCAACGCCGGCGTGTTCCTCACGGGCGGCGGCTCCGCCCTTGCCGGAACAGTGGAGCTTGCCGCGTCAGTTTTCGGCTGCGGAGTGCGCGTTGGCTCGCTGCTGCCCGAAATCGAGGGCCTTGAAGAGCACCCTCAGCCCAGGCTCACCTGGTACCGCGCCTTCGTCGCCGCCGGGCTGCTGCTCATCGCACAGCAGCAGAGCGAACCGTCATCGTCCATCTTCGATTCAATCAAGAAAATATTCGGACTGCGCAAATGAACCCTCTACCATCACCTCTGATTCTCATCGGCGTTGGCGGCGCCGGCGCGGCAATGACGCGCGGCGTGCTGCGCGCATACGGCCAGGGCGTGCGCACGCTCGTTCTGGACACCGACGCGCAGACCGGCGCGCCGAGCGACGTTCCTTTCACGCTGCTCGGCGGCAACCGCCTCGCAGGGCGCGGCACAGGCGGCGAACCCTCCTCCGCCCGCGCTTCGTTCCAGGACACCCCGTCGCTCATCGACCCCGCTCTCGACGGCGTGCGCACCGCCGTCGTCGTCACCGCTCTCGGCGGCGGCACGGGCGGCGGTGCAACCGGCGAGCTGCTCAAGCGGCTGCACGGCCTTGGCATCACCACGCTTCTCTTCGCCACGCTCCCGTTCGCCTTCGAGGGCGAAGAGCGCATGCGCATCGCCAAGACCTCCGCAGGCCCCATCTGCCAGCAGGCCGACGTGTCTGTGCTGCTGCCGCTCGACCAGCTCGTTGCAGACGCCGGCAGCGACAACATGAAGGAGGCGCTTTCCCGCGGCGTCGACACCCTAGCCTCCGGCGTTACGCTGCTCTGGCGCATCATCGAACGCCCCGGATTCATCAGCCTCGACGCCGAACGCCTGCGCGCAATCCTCACGGGATGCGGACGCGGTCAGTTCGCCACAGCCACCGCGGCAGGCGAAGACCGCGTCCAGAAGGTGCTCGCCTCGCTCGCCAGCACTCCTCTCATCAAACACGACCCGTCTCGCCCCCCCGTTCGCAGAATCCTCGTCGGCATCCTCGCCGGCGACGACCTTCGACTTTCCGAGGTGGCCTCCATCTCTTCCGGCATAACGGCTGCATTCGGCCCGAACGCCACCCTCGAGCTCGGCACGGTGAACGACGAGACGACCTTCTCCGGGCGACTCTCCGTGGTGATGCTACTCTTCGAAGAGAGCGCGACCGCGGCCCTTCATCCTGGCGCCGGACGTTCCATGCAGGCCGGCGGAGGCAATCCGCTGCCCACCGGCACCTCGCGCTTCCACAACGCCGAGAAGACCCTGTGGGGCGACGAAGACCTCGACGTGCCCACCTTCATCCGCCGCCAGCTCACGCTGGACCGATAGAGCCACTCCCATGCAGCGCGACGGCCATGTAAGGCTACTTCCCATACATGTGGCGAACAAGATCGCCGCAGGCGAGGTGGTGGAGCGTCCTGCGTCCGTCCTGAAGGAGCTGCTCGAAAACGCCCTCGACGCAGGCGCCACGCGCATAGAGGTGAACGTGGTGGCGGGAGGGCGCAACCTCGTCTCGGTGCGCGACGACGGCTGCGGCATGACGCGCGAGGACGCCCTTCTCTCGCTTGAGCGCCAGGCCACGTCGAAGATCCGCGACGTGGACGACATCGAGCGCATAGACACTCTTGGCTTCCGCGGCGAGGCCATTCCATCCATCGCCTCAGTCTCGCGCTTCACCCTCACCACGCGCCGCCACTGCGACGAGGCGGGCACCCGCATCGTCGTGAACGCCGGCACGCTCGCCGAGGCGAAGGACTGCGGCGCGCCCCCCGGCACGTGCGTGGAGGTGCGCGACCTCTTCTGCAACGTCCCCGCACGCCGCAAGTTCCTGCGCGCATACGCCACCGAAGAGGCGCACATCCGCGCCGCGTTCACCGTGCATGCCCTCGCCCATCCCGACGTGGGATTCTCGCTCGTTCTTGACGGACGCGAGACGTACCGCTTCGCTCCCGGCGCGACGCTTGAAGAGCGCATCCGCGACCTCTTCGGCGCTGAGTTCGCCGAAAGCCTAGTGCCCGTTGGCACGTCCTCGCCATCCGATCCGTCCGCCGTGAACGTTCACGGCTACGTCGAGCGTCCATCCTCCGGCGCGTCAATCCGCCGAGACCAGTTCATCTTCGTGAACGGCCGCCCTGCCACAGCCGCCGCAATCAGCTACGCCGTGCGCGAGGCATATCCGCGAAGCAGGGACGACGAGCGTCCAGTCCTTGTGCTCTTCATAGACCTTCCGCCAACGCAGGTGGACGTCAACGTTCACCCCGCGAAACGCGAAGTGCGCTTCCGACGCCCCGCAGACGTGCGCGAGGCAATCATATCAACCATCTCGGCCGCGCTCGTCCCGGCAACGCCACAGCAGCCTTCCGCCGTCACTCCTCCTGCGGAATCTTCCGCTCCACCTCCATCGCCTACCGCGAACGCGCCCTTTGCCGTTCCATTCACGTCGGCGCCGATTCAGACTTCTTTCGCCCTTCCGCGCCAGCAGCTTGTGCAACCGCCTGCAACGCCGGCGCAGCAATCGCCCGTTCCGCTTTCTGCGGAACAGCCATCCGCGCTGTCCGCTCCGGCCGAGCCTGCAGCGACATCCGGAGAAAGCACATGTTCTTCAGGATCGTCCACAAATCTTTGGCGATGGTTCAACTACCTTGCACAGACTTCCAGCGGCTACATTCTCCTTGAGACGGACTCTGGCCTTGTTATGGTCGATCCTCGCGCCGCGCGCGCGCGCATAGCATACGAGACGCTTCTTGAACGCCGCGAAAACGCATCCCAGCCGCTGCTCATTCCAGAGACGGTGCAGTTGCCACCTGCCGATTCGGCGCGCATACGCTCTTTTCTCTCCGAGCTTTCCGCCGCCGGTTTCCAGATCGAGGAGTTCGGGCGCGACATGTGGAAGGTGGACGCAGTGCCGGATCTTCTCGCCGGCTTCTCGACCGCCGCCACGCTCGCCTCCATCGCCGCCGACATCGCCGAAGGCGGCGCCAGGCGCGGCGCCGCCCGCTGGCGCGACGAACTCGTGGCGCGCGCCGTTTCAAGGGCGTACGCAGGCGCTTCGACGCAGCTCACGCCGGAAGCTGCCGTAAAGTTGGTCGAGGAGCTTGCCAACGCGAAGATGCCTTACGTCTGCCCGCGCGGCAAGCCGGTGATGGTCTACCGCTCGAACCGCGAAATCGCCCGCAGCTTCGGCCGCCAGTCATAGCGCCATTTCAGCTTTTCCATCGTATGCACGTTGGCATCTCGTCTGGCATCAGTGTGACTCACTGAGGACAGTTCCCACGCGATTCGGGGAAGCGACACTCCTGTCGCTTCACAATGACGCGCCAGTGTCGAAGCGGCAGGAGTGCCGCTTCCCCGAATCGTGACTTCCAACTCCAGGCCTCGCG
>CAMIVJ010000212.1 GCA_946401765.1 uncultured bacterium
GCTGGAGGCAAACAAGCGCATCGCGCAGCTTGAGAAGGACCTTGCCGCCGCACGCCGTGACTCGACGAAGCTAGAGAAGGACCTTGCCGCCGCCAAGCTCGCCGCCGAGGCAAAACCCAAGGAACCCTCCGACGCCCAGACCGTTGTCAAGCTCGGCAAAGACGGCGACATCATGGGCGAACTCAAGAACAAGCTGCCGAACGACCAGTTCACGCAGGTCACGAACGCCTTCTCGCAGCTGCGCAGCAAGCTTGAGCAGATCAGGAAGGGCCGTCAGGAGTATCTCGCGTCCGTGGATGTTTCAGGAATGTCCGCCCGCGAGCGCGACAACCACAAGCGCTACATGGAACTGCTTGCCAAGCGCGAGGCGATATCCGCCAAGATGAAGGGCGGTATCCCCGACATGGGCGCCATCCAGGAGATGGTGCAGCTTGGCATCGAGATGGAGCCCGCCGCGAAGGAGGAGGACGATTCCGCCCGGCCTCTGACGAAGGAGGAGCGTTCCACGCTCGTCCGCCAGGTGGCTCGCGAGCTCGGCTACACGGGCGACGACGTGGAGGTGATCCACGACACGATGAAGAGCATCTACGACTGCACGAGCGGTGGCGGCCTTGGCGGCCTTGGCGACATCAGCGAGGCCATGGGCGGCCTCGGCGGAGGCGCGCCTGGCGTGAAGGTGGAGACGCAGGTCATAGGCCTGTAGGCATCATTTGACACATACTGCAATCTGACAAGGAGAACACCAATGATCAACAGACGTTCTTTCATCGGCACTGCTTCGCTTGCAATGATGGCCGCAGGCATGCCTTTCGCCGCTTCTGCCGAGAAGAAGGCGAAGTGCGGCAAGAAGGTGCCGTTCAAGTTCGGAATGGCGGGATTCTCGTGCCACCGTCTTTCGGTGGACGAGACGCTTGACCTCATGAAGAGGCTTGACCTGCAGTACCTCTGCATCAAGGATTTCCACCTTCCGTTCAAGTCCACCGACGCGCAGATCGCCGAGTTCAAGCAGAAGTGCGCCGACCATGGCGTGATCGGCTATGGTCTTGGTCCCGTCTACATGGACAACAAAGACCAGGCCAAGCAGACCTTCGAGTTCGCCAAGCGCGTGGGCGTGAAGACCGTAGTGGGCGTTCCCTTCGAGATGAAGGAGATCAATGGCAAGAAGCAGCGCGCCGAGTCGCGTTCGCTCTGCGAGTTCGTTAGCGGCCTCTGCGCCGAGTACGACATGTTCTACGCCATCCACAACCATGGCCCTGACATGCCGCACCTCTTCCCCACCGGCGAGGCGTCGTTCAACATGGTGAAGGATCTTGACCGCCGCATGGGCCTCTGCCTCGACATCGGCCACGACTACCGCGCCAATGCGAACCCGGCGGACTCCATTCGCCGCTTCCATACGCGCATCTTCGACATGCACGTGAAGAACATCCGCCTCAAGCCCAAGTACCACGCAGTTCCCATGCCGCGCGGCGAGATGGATCTCTGGGAGGTGGTGCGCACGCTCGTCGAAGTCGGATACACCGGCTGCTGTTCGCTCGAGTACGAGTCGTTCCCCGGCAAGGGCGTGAAGCCCGGCATCAAGGAGAATGAAGTGGCCGAGTGTGTGGGTTACTTCAAGGCCCTCATGAGGGCCGTCGAGGGTTGAAGAGCATCCTCATACTCGGAGCCACCGGCTCCATAGGAGCGAGCGCGTGCGACGTGGTGCGCACGCACCCGCGCGACTTCTGCGTGGCCGGAATCGCCGTGCGGAGCAGCCGCGAACGGGCGGAGGCGCTTGGACGCGAGTTCAACGCGCCCGTCTTCGTTGGCGAGGACGCCGCTCTGAGGGCCGTCAAGGAGACCGAGGCGGATCTCGTGCTCGTATCCACCGTGGGGCTCTCTGGCCTTGCGCCGACTCTCGCCGCGATCGAGAAGGGCGAGAACGTTGCCCTCGCCACCAAGGAGGTGATGGTGGCGGCGGGCGAGCTCGTATGCAAGCGCGCCGAGGCGAAAGGTGTAAAGATTCTTCCGGTCGATTCCGAGCATTCCGCTATCTTCCAGTGCATAGAGGGGGCGGGCGCCACCGAATGGCGGGGCAGACGCGACGTGGCGAAGCTCGTGCTCACTGCAAGCGGCGGACCCTTCCTTGACGGACCGGACGACCTTTCCGCGGTCACGCCGGCCCAGGCTCTAAACCATCCTCGCTGGAAGATGGGTCCAAAGGTGACGGTGGACTCATCCACCATGATGAACAAGGGCTTCGAGATACTAGAGGCGCGTTGGCTATTCGATATTCCCGTTGACCGCATAGATGTGGTGGTGCATCCCGAGTCGATAGTGCATTCGCTCGTGGAATTTGTCGACGGCGCCACGCTCGCCCAGCTTTCCCCGCCCGATATGCGCGTGCCAATCCAGTACGCCTTCTCGTGGCCACAGCGCCTTCCTGCCGAACGTCGTGCGCTTGACCTCCCTGCCCTCGCATCGCTTACATTCCGCGCGCCGAGCGAAGAACGTTTTCCCTGTCTGCGCCTCGTGAAGGAGGCTGCGCGAGCAGGCGGCACACAGACGGCCGCTCTCAGCGCTGCGGACGAAATCGCCGTAGAGCGTTTCCTCTCTGGCGAGATACTCTACACGGACATTCCGCGCCTTGTCTCCGACACGATGCACGCCGCGCCGTATCTGCCGTGTGATTCTCTTGAAAACATCCTTTCCGCCGACTCCTTCGCCAGAGACTTTGCCTCACGTTGGAGCGTGTGAGGGCGACTAATTTTCTGGTTTAGAGGTTTCTGGTTTCGAGTTTCGAGGTTTTGAACTTACTCAAACCATAAACCGCGAAACTTATAGACTTCGAAACCTATAAACTCCGAAACTTCGAAACACGAAAAACATCATTTCTCCTTGTAAGATTTCACTACGTGGCGCGAGTAGTGAGTGCATAAAAAGGAGAAATACGATGTGCGGCATTGAAGACGACTTTGAAGAAGAGTATCTAGAGGACGAGATCCTCGACGCGAACGAAATGCTTTACGAGCTTGAATTGGCGGAGCATGGCGATGTGCAGGCGCAGTATTGTCTTGCGGGTATCTACGCCGACCGCACGACTGTTGTGTATGACGTGAAGAAGTGCGCCGAGTGGACGCGTCTTGCGGCCAGAAACGGCTGGCCGCAGGCCATTGCCGTGCTTTCGGCCGCAGGCCTTGACGCCTCTGACGAACGCATCTGCGCCGCAATCTTGAACTCAAAATGATCTCTTGAAACGAGAATACTTCAATCTGGAGCAGAACAAGGCCGTAGATTCTGGTATAATATGACCACACAAGGAACATAGCCATGAAAGAAATGACATTGGAAGAGCGCATGGACTACGCCGCGAGGCGCAAGAGCGAGATGAACTGCTGCCAGGCGGTGCTTGTGGCATTTGCCGACAGGCTTGGGAAGAATGAGACAGAACTGCTTCGCCTCGGCTCCGGCTTTGGCGCGGGCATGGGGACGATGGAGGGAACGTGCGGCGCGCTCGTGGGCGCGGTCATGGTTTCGTCACTAGTCTCGCCCGATGGTGCAGCGATGAAGAACTCCCGCGCGATCATGCTGCGCTTCAAGGAACTTTGCGGCGGCGCGACCATCTGCCGCGACCTCAAGGGAATCGACACGGGCAAGGTGCTCTGCAGCTGCGAGAACTGCGTCCGCAACGCCGTCCGCGCCGCAGCAGAGACATGTTAACGCGAAAAGACGTCTACCTTCATCTTGTGGTATCTGGGCAAATGGCGGAGCGATACGTTACCTATGTCCTCAGGTATTTCTTGAGCGTATTGAGAGATATGCCAAGCGCCTTGCAAGTCTTTCCAAGATTTTGTCCGTGCCGGGCAAACACGGCCTTCACGTGAACTCTGATGGCGTCATTAAGTTTTTCAGGCAAGTCAGTTTTACCGTCTGATGAGCCGAGATCGCGGTTTATACGAACATGCTCTTCTATGAGATGCGCGAAGTCTGTTTCCTCAAGTGCTCTGGCCCGATCGAGAATGTTGATCAGTTCTCGGACGTTCCCGGGATAGTCATATTCGGTAAGGGCGTCACACTGTTCGCGGGTGAGTCTTCCCCAGCCCATGTCAAGCCAAAAGCCAGACGCGATTTCGGCAATGTCCTCGCGACGGTCGCGTAGCGGCGGCACATCAATGACAATCGTAGAGATGCGTTGATATAGATCGGCGCGGAACTTCCCTTCACGCACCATCTTCGGCAGGTTCTTGTTGGTCGCCGCGACAAGCCGGACGTCGACGGATATTTCCTGTGTGCCGCCGACGCGAACAATCTTGCCGTCCTCAAGGGCGCGCAGCAGGATTGCCTGGGCTTCCATCGGCATTTCCGCAATCTCGTCTAGGAAGAGGGTGCCATGGTCGGCCATCTCGAAAAGTCCCTTGCGTTGGCTGTCGGCGCTGGTGAATGCGCCGCGTTCGTGTCCGAAGAAGCGGTCCTCGAGCAGGTTCGGCGCCACGCTTGCGCAGTTGAATGGCACGAAAGGGCCGTTCTTCCGCGGACTGTGGGCATGTATCTGCGTTGCGACTGTCTCCTTGCCGGTTCCGCTTTCGCCAAGGATCAGGACTCGCGCGCGCTCGTACTTCGCCGCCTGAAGTATTTCACGGCGTACCTTCGCCATGGCCTTGCTCACCCCGGCGAGCTCACGGCGTCCGTAACGATTGTAGTCCTCAAACGCCTCCCTGAGTTTCGCTTCCCACATTGTCGGCTTTACGCGCATGTAGAGGGCTCGGATTGCCGCATCGTAAATCGAGTCGTCGCCGCGAGTGCGGTGCATGTACCCTGATACATTGACGAGCGTCTGGTACTTGCCGACAGATGACGAGCGATCCGCCACGGGCTGTTCACACGAACGGAAGAATCTTACATCCTCTTCGTTGATCGTCCCGAAGAAACGTGCGATGGCGTCTACGAGACTACCGCATGGTTCATCTAAAAGCTCGTCGAATCCGCGTTTCGCCGGGTCTTCGCCTTCAATGCAGACCTCTGCGGCGAATTCAGGCGCAACGCGTATCCCGCTCAACCACACCGTCTTGATGCGCTTCTTCTTCAGGGTCTTCAGCGCGGTGAGAATCTGCGGAATGTTCTTGGTGAGACCAACGCCGAGAACATAGACTGCGGAATAGTCTGGTCCGCGCTTGGCAAGCACGCCCGCAAGCGCATCCATCGACACGCCTACAATGTCCGCATTTCCATTGAGTGCGGTAAGCGCTGTTGCAGCGCCCGCGAGATAGCTGTTTTTCGACCAGCCCGTAAGAATCAGATTTTTGTTCATGCAGTCTTCCTTGCTGTCATTTCTTGACGCTATTCTATCAAATAATGACGCAGGTGGTCAATCGGTAGATTCCAGCGAGAGACAATTTTATGGAATAAGTTGCCATGAAATGACGAAAATATGGTTGCTGGAAAGTCGTCTTCCCTTTCTTGTGACTTTGGCACGCTAACTGCTAATACCTGAAATAGAAAGGAGAATGTCATGAACAATGCTGCAATTATGGATGCTTTAGCGAAGTTGCGCAAATGTGCTGATGAGCTGGTAGCGATTGTACAGTCACTGGACAAGGCTGCTCATATAGAGATTTC
>CAMIVJ010000213.1 GCA_946401765.1 uncultured bacterium
TTCGCTCGAAGAAGTCGATGACACGTTCGCCAAGTTCCTCCGCCGGTTCCGTTCCGCCCAGTACAAGCGTAACTGCGTACCCGACGGCCCAAAAATCACACTTTCTCTTTCTCCCCGCGCCGACTGGCGCATGCCAAGCGACATGTGAGGTTGGCTTGGGCGTATGAAGGATATGATATACTATTACCCATGCTCACAACCTACATAATCGGATGCGTTGCGCTGATCATCAAGCCGGGACCGGACTTGATGTGTACGCTTGCCACGGCCATCTCCGACGGCAAGGCCCGCGCCTCAACGCTGATGGCCGGGCTCGTGCTAGGCTGCTGGCTGTGGATCTGGCTTCTCGCGGCAGGTGTCGCTTCGTTCTTCACGTCCCACCCGACGGTGATGACGGCGATCCAGCTCGTCGGCATCGTCTACATCGGCTACTTGGCGTTCGGGTCGTTCAGAGAGGCGTGGACGGGATTCCGGCAACGCGATGGCCACGCGCTCACCCCTGCGGCAGCACGAGGCTGGCGTCTTGTGGGGCGGGGCATTTTCATGTCGATGTCGAATCCGCTCACGATTCTCTTCTTCCTGGCGTTCCTCCCGAACTTCACGCGGGAAGATTCTGCATGCGCGCCTGCCGTTCAGGTTCTTCTGCTCGGCACGCTGTTCTGCGCGCTCATGCCGTTCATCTACTTCCCGATCATCCTCGCGGCGGACTTCTTCCGCGCACGACTTGTCGGATCGGTGAAGGCGACAGCCAGCCTGAAGCTCGTGTCCGCCCCCATGCTCGTCGCCGTAGTCGCTGTCCCGGCGGGCAAGAGCAAGATTATCTCATCAAAGTTTGTCGTTGCACGCGCCCTGCCGTTATGATATACTTTTGCGCGTCAAGGCAAAAAAGCAACCATGAACACGAACCTTCTTCTTAACGGGCTTCTTCTGCTCGCGCTTACGAGGCGCGGGGCGGTTTTGCTCGTCTGAAAAGGTCTAGGGTTCAGATAGAAGGCAAACGGCTCCGCGCGAAAGGCGGGGCCGTTTTTCTTTTGCTTGCAATCCCCAAAAGGAAACACGCAGATGAAAACGGTACAGATATTCGACACGACGCTCCGGGACGGCGAACAGGCCCCCGGATACTCGATGAACAACGACGAGAAGGTTCGCATGGCCCTTCAGCTCGAAACGCTTGGCGTCGATGTGATGGAGGCGGGTTTCGCCGCCGCATCGCCGGGAGACTTCAAGTCGGTAAAGGCCATAGCGGATACGGTCAAAGCCTCTTCCGTCTGCTCGCTTTCGCGGGCGCTGGAGAAGGACATCGAGGCTTCGGCGGCGGCAATCGGCGGCGCGGCGCGGCCGCGCATCCACACGTTCATCGCAACGAGCGACCTGCACCTCAAGTACAAGCTGCGCATTTCACGCGCCGACTGTCTGCGGCAGATAAGGCACGCCGTGTCCTACGCGCGCAAGCTCTGCGGCGAGGTGGAGTTCTCGGCCGAAGACGCGTCGCGAACGGACATCGACTTCCTCTGCAAGGCGTTCGAGACCGCCATCGCCGCCGGCGCCACGGTCGTCAACATACCCGACACTGTAGGCTATTCGACGCCAGACGAATTCGGCACGCTTGTCGCCACCGTCATGAACCGCGTCAAGGGCATCGGAAACGCGACGGTGTCCACGCACTGCCATGACGACCTCGGCCTTGCCGTGGCCAACTCGCTTGCCGGAATCCGCGCCGGGGCCCGCCAGGTGGAATGCACGATCTGCGGAATCGGCGAACGCGCCGGCAATGCCGCATTGGAGGAGGTCGTGATGGGCCTTCGCACCCGCCGCGACGCCTACGGCGGCCTCGCCACGCGCATCCGCACGGAAGAGATCGCCCGCAGCGCGCATCTGCTCTCGACCATCACGGGCGTGCGCATCGCGCCCGGCAAGGCCATCATCGGAGCAAACGCCTTCGCGCACGAAAGCGGCATCCATCAGCACGGCGTCATGTCCAAGGCCGAGACCTACGAGATCATGACGCCCGCGTCCGTGGGGATGAAGCAGACCGAACTCGTCCTCGGCAAGCACTCCGGCCAGCACGCGCTGGAGACGCGCCTCAAGGATCTCGGATACGACCTGGACGAGGGGCGCATGGCAGATGTGTTCGCCGCGTTCAAGGCGCTGGCCGACCGCAAGAAGCAGATCACGGACCGCGACCTGGCGGCGCTGGCGGAGTCCCGCGTAGCCGCGCGAAGCGCGAACGCGAAGGAGTGGAAGCTCGACTCGTTCGTGGTGAACAGCGGCAACCACATGAGCGCAACGGCCCAGATCGCGCTTGTAAGGGGCAAGCGGCGCGTGCAGGATGCCGCCATGGGCACAGGCCCCATCTATGCCGCCTTCCGGGCCGTGGAAAAGATCATCCGCCACCGCTTCACGCTCGAGGACTACAGGATCGAAGCGGTGACCGAACGGCGCGACGCGCTTGGCGAGGTGCTGGTGAAGATATCCGACGCACGAGGGACGTATCGCGGACGCGGCGTGTCCACCGACGTGATAGAGGGCTCGATACTGGCGCTGCTGGTCGCCGTAAACCGGATGATGGAGGCACGGAAATGAAGATGACGATGACGCAGAAGATCCTTGCCGCGCACGCCACTGGTAGGGCGTGCTCGCCGAGCGCGCCGTCTCTACGTCCCGGCGAACTGGTCATGGCGCGGCTCGATCTCGTTCTCGGCAACGACATCACGGCGCCCGTCGCCATCAGGGAATTCCCGAAGTTCGGCCGCGCGCGCGTGTTCGACCGCGAAAAGGTGGCGCTCGTCCCCGACCACTTCACGCCCAACAAGGACATCAAGGCCGCCGCGCAATGCGCCGCGATGCGAACGTTCGCGAAGGCGCAGGAGATCGTTCACTACTTCGAAGTGGGGCACGGCTGCGGAATCGAACACGCGCTTCTGCCGGAAAAGGGACTGGTCACGGCCGGCGATCTCGTGATCGGCGCGGATTCCCACACCTGCACCTACGGCGCGCTCGGCGCATTCTCCACCGGCGTCGGCTCCACGGACATGGCGGCGGGCATGGCGGCGGGGGAGACGTGGTTCCGCGTTCCGTCCGCGACCCAGGTCGTCCTGCGCGGCAAGCCGCGCAAATGGGTCGGCGGCAAGGACGTGATCCTGCATCTCATCGGAATGATCGGCGTGGACGGCGCGCGCTACCAGTCGCTCGAATTTACGGGCGAAGGCGTGGCGGAGCTTTCCATGGACGACCGCTTCACCATCGCCAACATGGCGATCGAGGCGGGGGCGAAAAACGGCATCTTCCCGGTTGACGAAAAGACGCTGTCCTATCTGCGCGGACATGGCGCGAAGCCGCCGTGCATCCACGCGGCCGACGCGGATGCGGAGTACGCGCGCGTTGTGGAAATCGACCTCGGCGAGCTGGAGCCGACGGTGGCGTTTCCGCATCTGCCGTCCAACACGCGTCTCGTGCGCGACGTTGGAAATGTCGCCATCGACCAGGTGGTGATCGGTTCCTGCACGAACGGACGGATATCGGACATGCGCATCGCCGCCGAAGTGATGCAGGGACGCAAGGTCGCCAACGGCGTTCGCGCCATCGTGATTCCCGCCACGCAGCAGATATGGCTTCAGGCGCTGGACGAGGGTCTCCTGAAGATATTCGCGGAGGCGGGATGCGTCGTCTCGCCGCCGACGTGCGGCCCCTGCCTTGGCGGACACATGGGCATTCTCGCGGCGAAGGAGCGCTGCGTTGCGACAACCAACCGCAACTTCGTGGGGCGCATGGGACACGTCGAATCGGAAGTCTATCTCGCCTCGCCGGCCGTCGCGGCGGCATCGGCCATCGCAGGCCACATCACCACCCCATAACCACTACGCACAGGCTAACCACTATGAAAGCACACAAGTATGGAGACAACGTCGATACCGACGTCATCATCCCGGCACGGCACCTCAACACGTCCGATCCAGACGAGCTTGCGGCGCACTGCATGGAGGACATCGACCCCGCTTTCGCCGCCCGCGTCCGGTACGGCGACATTCTTGTCGCCGGACGCAATTTCGGTTGCGGCTCCTCGCGCGAACACGCGCCCATCGCAATCAAGGCCAGCGGAATATCCTGCGTGATAGCCGAGAGCTTTGCGCGCATCTTCTACCGAAATGCCCTCAACATCGGATTGCCCATCCTGGAGTGTCCGGCCGCCGCCAAGGCCATCTCCGCCGGCGATGACGTGTCGGTAGAGCTTGCCGCCGGCGAGATCGCCGATCTTACGACAGGGCAGCGGTTCCGGGCGGAGCCCTTCCCGCCGTTCATGATGGAACTGATCGCAGCCGGAGGCTTGTCCGCCTATCTGAAAGGAAAAATAAAATGAAGGCAAAGATAGCGATTCTGCCGGGCGACGGCGTGGGGCCTGAGATCGTCGCCGAGGCCGTCAAGATCCTGGAATCGGTCGCGCGGCGGTTCGGGCACGACTTTGAAATGGCGGAGCACCCCGTCGGCGGTGCGGCTTACGACCGGTGCGGAGACTGCCTGCCGGTGGCGACGCTCGCCGCGTGCAAGGCGGCGGACGCCGTTCTGCTCGGCGCAGTGGGAGGTCCGAAATGGGACGCTCTGGCACCGGAGAAGCGTCCGGAACGGCGCGCACTTCTCACGCTTCGCGCGGAACTTGGGCTTTTCGCAAATCTGCGTCCCGCGAAGGTATGGGATGCGCTCCAGACGGCAAGTCCGCTCAAGGACGAGATTGTGGCCAGAGGAATCGACCTCTTGATCGTGCGCGAACTGACCGGCGGTGCCTACTTCGGCGAAAAAGGCCGATCTGCCGACAGGACATCCGCCTACGACGTGACGCCGTATTCGGCGCACGAAATCGAACGTGTCGCACGCGTTGCGTTCGACGCGGCGCGACGCCGCCAGGACAGGGCGGCCTCCCCGCGACCGCCGAAGGTCACGAGCGTGGACAAGGCAAACGTGCTGGAGACGTCGCGTTTGTGGCGTGAGACGGTAACGGCTCTTCATGCGGCGGAATACGCGGACGTGGAACTTGACCACATGTACGTTGACAATGCGGCCATGCAGCTCGTGCGCGATCCGGCGCGCTTCGACGTGATCCTCACCGAGAACATGTTCGGCGACATCCTTTCCGACGAGGCGTCGCAGATCACGGGCTCCATCGGGATGCTGCCGTCCGCCTCGCTGGGCGCATCGGGCGCGGGACTCTACGAGCCGATCCACGGCTCTGCGCCGGATATCGCCGGGAAGGGAATCGCGAATCCGGTTGCGACGATCCTGTCGGCCGCCATGCTGCTGCGCCATGCCTTTGGGCTTTCCGGCGAGGCGGATGCCGTTGAACAGGCCGTCGCGAATGTGCTCGCGCAGGGGTTGCGTACGCCTGACATCGCCGCTCCCGGCGGCGTACAGACGGTTTCAACGTCCGAACTCGGAGATGCGATAGAAGCTGCGCTGATCAAAAAGTGATATAATATTCCCATGCTGACGACCTACATAGTCGGGTGTGTAGCCCTCATCATCAAGCCGGGGCCGGACTTGATGTGCACGCTTGCGACGGCCTGCCTCAAGCTCGTCTCGGCGCTCATGCTCGCCGC
>CAMIVJ010000214.1 GCA_946401765.1 uncultured bacterium
ATTGTAGTCAAGCTGAAAATCCGAGAGCCCTTTGGCGCCCAACGTGAACACGGGCACGGGCGTTGTGCCATGTACCTGCGTTCCGGTCACGTGAAGTCCGCCGGCGCCGAACAAGTGCGTGTGGTTCTGGAGCATCGTCGCGTTGTTCGTGCCGATGTTGATGTTCACGTCGTAGCCGGCGGCTGAGACGATCTCAAGGACGCCGTTCTGCCCGTTGGCAAACGTGTCGGCTCTTGTGTCAGTCGCAACGAACGTCCCGCCGGCGAACGTGACGCGCCCGCGCGGATCGTCGTTGCGCAAGATGCGCTTTGTCTTCAACATGGCTCCCGGACCAAGCACCAGCTCGTTCACGAGCGTCACGAGATCGCTGCCGTCCGTCAGGCAGTTTCCGCTCATTCCAACATAGTCCTGCACGGTGACAGTCGAGTTCTCAATCGTCACCTTGCCCTTGACCGGCTGCCGTGTGCTTGGATTGGTGCCGATTCTGATGTTCCCGGTCGACACGGTCGGCACGCCGGATATCACGACTTCGCCGTCACGTCCATCGTAGCCCGCGCGCAGTTCGCCCGTGGTCGTGAAGGATCCTCCGCCGGAAATCGTCACCTTCGGCATCTCGCCGTTCTCGCCCTGCACGGAGAATGTGCCACTCTGCCTGTACGCGGCGGAGCCCGTGAAGGTTATCACGTTGTCGACCGCATCCGTTCGGTTGCCGTCGAAGTTGAACGTGCCCGTGCCGGACACGACAAGCGGCAGAGCATCAAGTCCGGTGCCGTAGAGGCTGAGCGTGTTGTTCTGCCCAACGAGTTCAAATGGATGCTCAAACGAGATGTCGCCTGAGTGCGTTACCACGCCGTGCATCTCGCCGCCCCAGCCCCAAATCGGACCCGCCAGCTTGTCGGCGACGTAAGGCGAGCCTTCAACGGTCAGGTCGATATCATTGTAAAGACGCGTCTGCACCGCAAACACGGAACCTGCCTGCGGCGCCTCGGATGGATCCTCGTAGGTGATCTTCGCCACGTCGTCCGCACATGCGGGGAAGAAGCGCGCGCCCTTGTGCACGTACACGGTCTGTCCCTCAAGGAGCGGACGCCCGATCGAGAGATCGCCCTCCTCCACCACGATCGGGCCCGAGAACGTGTTCTGTTCGGCGTAGTCGCACACCTGGAAGTATCCCGCGCCTTTCTTCACGAAGCCGCCTGCGCCGCGTATCTGGAAGAAGTCAGGTTGCACGCTTGCCTTCGTGATGCGAATATGGTGGCCATTGGTGTCGATCACGAGGTTTTTTCCCTCCTCGATGTTCCAGATGAGCGCGCCGCCGGGATAGAACCAGTCGTTGTTCTCGCGCGACGCACGCAGAGTGCCGCCCCTGAAGTTGAACACGGTGCAGCTCTTGTCCTGCCTGTAGAACTGCCCCAGTTCCAGCACGCCGCCCTCTTCGAGGTTGAATATCGCGGCAACGGGAAAATCATCGACCACGTACGTGCCGTACTCCGCGGCAACGGACTGCGGAAACCACGCACCACATTCGATGGTCGAGACGACGACCGTTCCGAAAATGTTGAGAGTTCCCTGAGAGAGTCTGCTGCGGTCTGCACTGTTTGCATCCGTCATGCTGTTGCGTCCCAGATAGAGACGCCCGCCGGCGACGGTGAGCGAGCCGCCGCTTGCCACCGTGACCTCGCCCGTGCCGCCGAACGTGCCGATCGAGAATCCCTGCGTGTTGCCTGGATTGTCGCCTGTGAGCGTGCCCTGCGAGACGAGCGATGCGCCGCTTTCGATCGTGAGCTTGCCCGTGTTACCCGTCTCATAGCCCACCGCGTTCACAACGGCACCTGTCACTGTCAGTTCGGCACCGGCGCCCAGCGTGAACGTGCCATTGTTCTTGAGCTCGGAGATCGTAATCGCCGCGTCAAGAGTCTCGGTTTCGTCCGTGTTGATTATCCATGCGCCGCCATCTGCCGGAACCGCCGCCACAAGCGGAAGAGCCGCCATTGCACAAGCGCAGGAAACGAATTTGAATGCTCTTAGCATGCTCTTGCTCCTTTGTCGGGTTTCGAAGTTTGGAGGTTTCGAGGTTTCTAAGTTTCTAAGTTCAGAGGTTTGGACAAAGGACAGATGACAGAAGACAAAGGATGTCAACCGAACTGCCAATGCCATCCTTTGTCTTTTGTCCTGATTCGTCACCTGACGAAGATCACAGTGCTGCCGCCCATGATAACAAGCTTGCCGTCAAGCAGCTTGAGCTTGTAGGACTTACGCTCAACGCCGTTCACTGTGACTTTCCAGCTGCCGACGGAACCTGCGTCCACGGCGGGATTGACTGTGAGCGGAATCTCGTACTCCCCGAGGTTTGGCACATTTGGCGGAATATTCACGAGCGCGAGCGTGCCGCCGGAAGCCGCGCGGAACGAGTTGATCGTGCCGCCGCCAAGCGTGCAGTCAACCTTGAGCGACTTGATCGTCGCGCTCTCGTCGTTCAAGTTCAGCGTCGCGCCCGCGTCCACAGTCACCACCGAGCCGGCGGGAAGCGAACTGCCGCCGCCAATCGAATCAAACGTGAAGGGATGTCCGGCGTTCATCGCGGTGAAGAGGCAGTAGGGCTGCGCGATTCCGGAGCGCTCGTCCAGCTTCGTCCAGTTCACGCCGTCCATGCTGCCCTCGACCTCCCAGTCGCTCGGGCTGCGGTTTAGCGAGTCGTTCGCCGTCACGAACACGTATCCCGCTGCGGGCAAGGCGTCTTCAGGAAGACGGATCGTGATGTAGCGGTAATTGGCCGCATCGCCGTTCACGCTTCCATTGCAGAGCTTCGTCTGCAGGTTGTCGTCAAAGAGGAACTTCGGACCTTCCGTCTTGCCGCCGTTGTAGTAGTTGTCCGCCGCCGAGAACGAACCGGGCTCCAGCGATGCCGCCGCTGTGCCGTTCGCCGCTTCTGCGAGGCCTTTGGCGATGTTGCGCCCAAGCGCGTCATGGATAATCAGCTCGGAAAGCTGCAGAAGCGTGTTGCCGGAGGTCTTCTTGAACGTGAAGCGAATGAACTTGCCGGCGAACGTGGGCTTCGGGTCCGTCTCGAACTGGTAGTTGACGCCGTTGTTGAAGGGCTTGTACTTGGTGGAGTCGTGGTTGAAGTTGTTCAGGTTGTCAAAGGCGGTGTGCGGCGCGAAGTAGCGCGCGTCGAGGAGCTCCCAGGCCGCGCCGTCGCGGCTGCCCTCGAGAGTCCACTCGGTGGGGCTGCGGCGCACGTTGTCGTTCGCCGTGAAGAAGTTGTAGGCGACGACCGGATTTGCGGAGTTCTTCAGGCGCATCGTTATCACGTGGTAGCCTGAAACGGCACCGTTAATCAAATCGCTGCAGTACCACTTCGTGCCCGTGTTGTTGTCGAAGAGCTTGTACACGCCCTCACCCTGCTTGCCGGTGGCGACGCCTGGATTGTACTGCGATGCGCAGCTGAACTGGCCTTCTCCCAGCCGCGTGGCAAGCATACCCTCGGCGACTGGCTCAAGATTGAGGTTCTGCATCGTGCCGTCTGCATCGTAGAGCTGGAATTCGGAAGCCTGCATATTGTAGTTCGTGGCGTCCGCGCCGTTGCCGCCGTTCGAGCGGCGGATCGTGAGGCGGAAGAACTTGCCGTCGAAGGCGCGCGTGGGATAGGTGCCCGCGCTCGGCATGCCAACGTTTAGCGTTCCGGCCGAGACGCGCGTCTCGCCCGTGTACGTCTGCGCGCCCATGAGCGTCACGTTGCCACCGTTCGCCGAGAACGAACCATCGCCGGTCACGACGGCGTTCACAACGCCGCCTGCGCTCGCGAGCCTCGCGCCGTCCGCAAGCTCGATCGTGCCCTCGCCGGAGACGTCGGCCACGGAAGTCGAGCCACCGTTCACGCGCAGAGTGGCGCCGGCCGCCACGGTGAGGGGACCGCAGAGGGAGCCTCCGTTCGCCATGAAGGGACCGCACTGCGCAAAGCGCGTCGTGGAGGGCTCGTAGCCGCTCACCACGTCGACGTCCGTCCACGTGGCGCCGCCGTCGTTGCTGCCCTGCAGACGCCACGCCACCGGATCGCGCGCAGGCGTGTCGTTCGCGATGATCCATTTGTAGCCGGTTATGGGCCGCGGCGCGGCGTAGTCTACGCGCAGCCACACGCGCTCGCGGTCGGTCGCGCTGCGGTCGGGATGCGCGCGGAAGTCCAGCCACTTAGTGAACATGTTGCCATCAACCAGATTCTGCGGCGCCTCGTTGGCGGGGAAGGGCCGGTCAAAGGAATCGACTGTCTCGTCCCAGGAAATGTTGGCGTACGGACGCGTCACGTCGTTCGCGCCGTCGAGAAGCACGAGTTCCGCCAGCTGCATGGAATTGAAATTGGTGGCGCCCACCGGCCCGAGCGCACCCTCCACCTTGAAGCGGTAGCTTTTGTACGCCACACTCCCCTCCGCGCCGGCGATGACGGCCGTGCCCTCACGCACGGCGAGCGCGCCGGCGATGGGCTTGTCGATGGTGAGGGTACCCGTACCCACCTTCTCGAGCTGCGCGTTTTCAAGCTGATTCTGGAACGCAACGTCCGCATCGTCCTTGCCGACGACGAGCGTGCCATACCCCTTGAGCATGACGTCGCCCGTGATGTTGTTCGTGATCGTGAAGCCGCCGAGGTCGAGCGTGGCGCGCGTTCCCTGCACTTCGCTTCCGGCGGGCAGCGGCACGCCGAGGTACAGCGTGCAGTCCTTTATCTTCGTGGCGCCCTTGTAGTCCACGCTGAAGTCGGCAAGGCCGGCCTTGCCGAGCAGGAACGTCGCCGGCGAATTCGCATCCTCTCCAAAAAGGTCGAGGCCACCGTCACCGAAGATGTGCGTGTGGTTGCTCCTGGCGCCTACGCACTTCGTGCCGAGATTGATGCGTATGTCGCTTCCCGCCTCGGCCACGATCTCGAAGATGCCGTTCTGGCCGGATTCAAAGATGCTTTCACGCTGCTCTGCCGGAGCGAAGGTGCCGCCCGCGAACGTAATGCGCGAACGCGCGTCATCGTTGCGCGTGAAGTAGCGTGTGTTCAGCGTGCCGCCAGAACCGATGACAAACTCGTTGAAGAGCGTTGTCATGTCGCTGCCGTCGGTAAGGGTGTTGGGGGCGAACTTGACGACAGAAGCGGTGTTGTTGATGATGGCGTTCTCCAGAACCACACGCCCCTTTAGCTGCATGCGCGTGGAGGCGTTGCCTCCAATGCGCACTTCGCCGGAGAAGTTTACCGTAGCTCCGTCCTTGACGTACAGCTCGCCGTCTCTACCGTCATGGCCCACGCGCATTGTGCTGTCAACCTGGAACGTGCCCGGACCGGAAACCGTGAGCCTGGAGGTCGTTCCCTCTTCGCCCATGATTAGAAACTCCTTCTCCTGCTCGTACTTTGCTGCGCCTGTGAACGTAATCGCATTGTCGGCTGTGTTCGTGGTGTTGCCGCCGAACTTGAACGTGCCGGTGCCGGAGAGCGTGAGCGGAAGTTTCTCAAGACCGGTATCGTAGAATGTGAGCGTATTGCCCTGCCCCACGAGGCCGAAGGGATGCTCGAAGGAGATGTCGGGAGAATGCG
>CAMIVJ010000215.1 GCA_946401765.1 uncultured bacterium
TAGTTATGAAACCGCACAAAACAGGTATCAGATGCAGGAATGACAAGCGCTCATTCGTCATTGCACTCGCTGCGCTTTTCGTGGCGACGGCCGTTCACGCGGCAGACTGCTACTGGGCGGGAGAGACGAGTTCGGCATGGGAGACTTCAGGCAACTGGACGACCACGGCAAGAAAGCCGACCAACGACGGCGCCTACTTCCGAAGCGACAAATTCCACAATAACTTCAAGAGCGGCAGTAGAGCATATCTCGTCACGTTCAGCGCGGCGGAGACGAACAACTGGAGAACGTACTTCAACAACTGCGGCACGGCGTCGGCGCCGATCGTCCTGCGGGCAAACGACGCCGCGAGCGGCCTTACAGGCGGCGACTCAACCAATAGCGATGCTAAAAATCATGAAGGCATCTACATCGGCACGAACCAGACCGGAGGCAACGGCGGCAGCACTGACGGTAGTGCCTCGACCGGCAACGCATACGTGCGTTTCGAGTCGGGAACTTACGCGACGCGCAACACATACAGCTACTTCTTCCTTGGCAACAATTCGTATGACGGCTACATGACTGTCGCGGGCGCGACGATCAACCCTTCAAGCGATTTCAAGATCTTCAGCGGCGCGTTGACGGTTGAGTCGGGAACGGTGAACGTGACGTCCTGGACGAGATTTGAAAACAACTCCAGGGCGAAGGCGATCAACCTCGACGGCGGAAAGCTTGTGACCTACCGCATCAACAGGCAGGGCGGCACTGGCGCGACGACCGTCAACTTCAACGGCGGAACGCTTCAGACGAAGTCGGGCAGAGATCTTGCCATCGACGCAGGCATTGCCGTCAAGGTGAAAGAGAGGGGCGGCACGATAGACGTCGACGGACGGAATGCAACCATCAGCGCCGACATCTCCGAGGATTCCTTCTCCCCTGGTGGCGGGATGAAGTTCTGCGGCGGTGGTACGGTGACGCTTTCCGGTGCCGTCGGCTACACGGGCGGAACGACCATTGAGGCTGGCACGACCGTTCTGGTCGATACAGCCGCGAAGAAGAACGCGCTCTTCGGTAGCGGAGGGAGCATGCTGAAGTTCATCCCCACCGCCACGGGAACGGCCACGCTCGTCACGATAACGGGCGATGGCGAGTTCGCCGAGAACGACCTGCTCAAGGTCGTCGTGGCGCCGGACGCTGCCGGCACCGCCGAGTTCAGCATCTCCGAGGACGGGAAGTCGCTGCTTGCATCGTGCAGCTACGCCGGCGGCGCCATCGACCAATCGTCGCCCACGCTCGTCTTCCCGGGCGCAACGCTCGCCGACCTCGCCACGCACACGCTGCGCGCAAGGATGCAGGGCGCCAACTTCGACTCGGATGGCGTGGAGGCGACGTTCTTCGACAGGCAGGAGACGATGGACGGCGACGTTCTCACGAAGGTGACGTACCAGCTTCAGGCTGTGGACGAACACGCGAGCAATCACTACACCAAAGACGCCATGGTGGAGTTCACCGCGGACGCGAGCGGCGTCTATGCAAAACTGGCGTCCCCCAGCTATTCGAGCTACGGCAACCAGAACCAGTTCGGCACGATTCGCCCTCCTTCTGGCACAAGCGGCTACATCCCCTACGATCTTAGACTCGTCAAGCCCGTTTCCAACTCCATCAACGTCAACATCAATCCCACGGGCCGCAGCGGCGCGGAGAACCAGATCGACACCACTTCGTCCGCGCGCTATGGCGCGGGCGACTACGCCGTGCCATACACGGCGTGGTCAAATTTCGACTTTGCCAACAATCAGAATGCCCAATCTGCGACCATCGGAGGCGTCGTCTTCACCATTAGCGGGCAGCAGGGCAACTACTATTGCAGCAACGCCAGCGCCACAAAGGACGTCCGCCACGGCTATATCGATGATTCTGCCAGCAAGAACAGTCCCACGCTCACGGCAACCGGCATTCCGTACGAGTTCTACCGCATCGTCGTGTATATGTCGACCGACACGAAGAACAACAAGTTCAACTACGTCACAATCAACGGCAAGAACTACACGGCATCTGGCGACGCGTTGTCAAGCGACACGGTGACGACCATCGAGGGCTCAAGCACGTGGGGCAAGGGCAATGCCGGGTCGGGTGGTTATCTGTATGGCCTGAAAGAAGGCTTGAACTACCTCGTCTCGCCAGTTCTGTGCAATTCCACGGCAACGGTTGTCGGGCACAACTCAAGTGGTGCGCGCGGGAATGTGGCGGCCATCCAGATCGTCGAATACGCGCCGACAACCTACACGGCCACGATAGCCGATGGCGGCGCCAAGACCTTCTCCACGCTCGACTGGGACAAGACGCTTCCCGTGCTTCTCACGGGTAATGACCAGATCGTCATCAACGTGAACGAGGATACCACTCTTACGCTCGACTCCGCCATTGACGTCTACGCGATCAAGTTCAACGTCGCGGACGGCAAGACGCTGACGCTCGCGGGCGGCAATGCCGCAGCGCGGTTCATCACCGCGACGGGCGCGGGTCAGACGGTCGTGGGAAGCGCGTCCCAGCTCGCAGGAACGGTGAAGGGCGATGGAACGCTCGTCTATGGCGCGTCGCCTTCGGGCATGAAACTCACCGACAGCACGTGGACCGGCGTGCTTTGGCTCAAGAACGGCACGATGAACGGACTGCTCGCGCAGGACCTCGCAAACGCGAATTCGACCTTGCGCCTGACTGGGGTGACCGGCTACTTCAACAACGCCGACTCCGAAATGATTTGCCCTGGGACGCTCGAACTCGTCGATGACGGCGCGACGCCGGCGTTCACGGTGAACAACGGCTTTTCCGCGAACGGCAAGACGGTGTTCGCTGCGCTCAAGGGCGACGGCACCTTCAAGTCCGACACAACGACTTCGCAGCGGTACATGTTCAAGGACGTAGCGGCGTTCACGGGAACGATCGACATTCCAAGCGGCAAGAACACGCGCGTCATCCTCGGCAACGGCGCGTCGCTCAATCCTGCGAGCGGCACGGTCACGGTCGTATCCGGCACGACGGCGACGGTTGCCGCGGGCAAGACGTGGACGGCGAACGGCGGCATGGTCTTGGACGGCACGCTCATCCTCGGCGCGGGCGCTAACGCGCCGAAGATTACGGGCGGCGCAGGCACCGTTGGCGTATCCGCCGGCACGGGCACTGTGAATGGATTTGATCCCTCCGCCGTGCTGACGCTCACCACGGCGGCTGACGCAACGCTTGCGATAGTCGATGGCTCGCTTGCGGCCATGACCGTTGGCGCTCTCGACAACCAGGGCACGATCGACCTAAGGGGAACTGCGCTTGCGGAGGCAACCCTCAATCTCGCCTCCGGCGTGCCAAGCGTCACAACCGGCACGATCCTCTATCCCGCGACGTTCGAGAAGTTCGTCGTGATGCCCGCCGATCCGTCCGCCCATTCGCTTTCGGCCTATTCGCCGCCGGCGGGCCTGCCGGAGGGCGCGGGGTACTACGTGACGGTTGCGGAGACGCGCGAGGAGTTCGGCAAGGGGACGATGACGGTGACGGACTGCGCGGCGGGCGTGAACGTGCGCGTGGCGCGTCCGAACGGAACATTCATCGACATGACGCCCGTCGATGGCACGGTGACGCTGACGGAAGCGCCGCAGATCGCGGGCGCGGCGACGGCGTTTGACGCGACGTACACCAACACGGTCGCGTATGCGTACAAGGCGCCTGGATGGAATCCGGGCGATGGACAGGACGTGAAGCCTCCAACGTACAACAACACGGCGAACGACGAGACTACGGGCATGTACATTCTGCACCATCCGTGGGTGTCTGGCGTAGATGCGAAAATGAACGCGCTGCGCGACTTCACGCTCGTTGTCGTCGGCACGATGTCGCCCTCTCACAGTACGCAGTTCCTGCACATGGGCAACACGGGCTCTGGAGTGACCGGCATTCTCATCACAACGACGGAGAACGACGACGAGGTGCTCATCGCCAAGAACACGGGCAGCACGGTCGATGCGGCGAACGGCGTGAAGGCGTCCGTTCCAAACGCGGCGACATCGCGCCATGCCTACGTCATCAACAAGAGAGGCTCGGTGTTCGAGGTGTGGGTGGACGGCGTCAAGCGCGGGCAGTTCGACGTCGGCGACGGTTTTGTGCTGGGCACGTCCAGCGCCTGCGGCATCCAAGTCGGCTCCGACCATGGTGGAACCATAAAGAACGCAGGCATCTACAAGGGCGTTCCGAACAGCCCGGAGACCGAGACTGGCGTGATCAACGTCGTAAGGCTCTTCGACTACTCGATCACCGACGCGCAGGCTGAGGCAGTGTTCGCCACATATCCCTACGTCTCGCAGGGCGGACTCTACACGCGCACGGTCGCGGCTGACGGCACGTTCTCCGAAACGGACGCCTGGTCGAAGGACGGCGACGCGAACCTCTACGATGTTCCCGTAGGCGCGACGGTCGACGATGTCTATTACAATCCGTCCGCAACGCTGACGGCGAGCGCGGCGGCGACGCTGACGGTGAACGCCGATGTTTCGCTCGACACGTTCGCGGTGTCTGGCTCCGCGGCGCTGAAGTTCGCGGCAGACGGCGAGCATTCCGTCACGGTGGTCGGCGCGGCGACGGTCAACGCGCCCATCACGGACGAATACGGCGCCGTCAACATGTCCGGCGCGCCCGTGCAGCTCGGCGCGAACGGCGCAATCTGCTTTGACTGCTCCGGATTCGACATCTCCGAAGTGTTCACGACAACCCGCTTCCAGCTCACGGGCCTCATCGACCGCGACGACGTAAAGGTGACCTTCGTTTCGCCGGCAGCGGTTCTGAGCAGGACGGTTTCGTTCGGCTACAGCACGACCGGCTCCTGCTACGAGTTCACCGTCACGGCCGAGCGCACTGCCGGCACCGTCTACTACAAGAGCGGCACGTATGCGGAAGGCTCCTCCGATCTCCGCATCGTGACGCTTGACGACGATGGCAACGAAACCGAGACAGTACTCTTCCCCGGCGACAACGTGGTGTTCACCGACGCGGTGGCGGGCGAGAACGCCGTCGTTCAGTTCGGCGAGACGCTTCCTGCGAACGTAACGTTCGGCTTTGAAGACTGGACCGGGAAGGTGGTGCCGGTGCTGCCAAGTTCGATGTACGTGTGGACCGGCGAGGCCGGTGACGGCAAGGCGAACACGGCGGGCAACTGGTATGGCGGCGTGAAGCCGCCCGTTGGAGCCGCCGTGTACATTCCCTCGAAGACCGAAGCGATCGACAACGACATCGCCGGCTTCGCGCCTGCCTCCATAACGTTCGGCTATGGGATCGGAGTGGTCACGATCGGCGGCAACGCCATCACGGGCGTGGCGGCGGTCACGAACCTCTCCGACAATACGCAGACGTTCGAGTGCCCGGTCGTGTTCGCGGACAGGATATTCGTCTCGCAGAGGGCGAAGGGGTGGGATTCCCGCGCGCAGTCGAGTGTACGCTTTGCGGGCGGCGTGACCGGCACGACATTCGCCGACGGGACGGCTCGTTTCCTGAACGGCGCGTATAACCTCTCCACCGCTGAAGACTGGGTGGCAAACACG
>CAMIVJ010000216.1 GCA_946401765.1 uncultured bacterium
CGCCATGACCGGCTCGAGAGTGGGCGCGAACCGCCGGATTTCGTTCCGCCAGTTTCCGCAGACGGACGCGGGTGCGACGACGAGCGAGGGGCCGTCCTTCGCGCGCTCGAGGAGCAGCGTGATGATCTGGACCGTCTTGCCGAGGCCCATGTCGTCCGCAAGGCACGGACCAAAACCCCATCTCGCCAGGAACGCTAGCCACGAATACCCTCTCTGCTGATAGTCGCGCAGTGTGCCCTTGAGTCCATCCGGCGGCGGCAGTATCTTGAACTGCTGCTCGCCGCGCAGTTCGTTGAGAAGGCCGCGCAGCCACCCGTGCGCGCTCACCTTCGCCACGCGCAGTCGCCCTGCGCGCCCCACGCCGAATGCGAACGACGCCGCCTCGCGCATGCTGAGCTTCTTCGACTTCGTGGCCTTGATCGCGCGCATCGCCTCGCGCAGCACATTGCGGTCCACCTCGATCCACCTGTCGCGGAAGAAGACGAGCGAGCTGCCCTGGTCGAGAAGGAACTGCAGCTCCCTCTCCGTCACCTTCTCACCGTCAACGCGAATCGTCAGTTTCGCCGCCACCTTCTGCGACGCGGCGGGCGAATCATCTTCTGCCTCGCCGCCTCCCTTCGGCGATGCTGCCGGCGAAAGGTCGGCCTCGGCCGTGAGATGTTCGCCTGTCACGCCATCCGGCATGTCAACGGCGAAGCCTGCTGCTGAGAGGGCCTGCGCTCCCGTACGCAGGAACGCCTCGGCCTCCGCGAGCGTGAGCTGCGCCGCGCCGCCGCGCATACCGCCGAGCGGAGGGAATAGGGCGGCGGCCTGGCCTAGCGAGACGAGTCCAAGCCGCGTGGTTGGAGGGGCGGCGAGCGTGAGAAGCCACGGCGAATCAGCATTGTGCGGAGGCACGAGGGCGAAACGCAACGCGGCGCGGTCGGCAGCCGACACCACAAGCGGCGCGCGCCAAGCCTCTAGATCGCGCGCGAGAGCAAGAGCGCTCTCGCGATCGCTCCATCTAAGGCGTCCCGAGTCGCTGCGAAGAGCCGCCAGCCAGGCATCATGCACGGTATCGTGCGCCGAATCGTCCGCCTCCAAGACAGTACGATGGGCTCGGCGCGCCAGCTCGTCGACGCACCACTCAACAAAAGCCCTTTCGCGCGGCGTGCAGTCAGAAACATCCGCCACAGCACGCCATCGCGCCGCAAAGGCGCAGTCCTCCTCTTTGATCGAAGGCAGGTAGCACCCGGCGGCGATGATGCGCGCCGCCGAACGAAATAGCTCCGCCGCGCGCAGCGTGTCTCCGCCGAGGAACACGCCGCGCTTGAAGCGACGCACGCGAACGTCGGAGAGGAACATCAGCAGGTTCGGCGGCGTTGGACGCAGAAGCGAATCGTCTTCAGCTTCTTCAAAACCATCCGCATACCACACAACCTCGCGCACAGCGGCCGCAAGCGCCTCGCCGCGCAGTGGCTTCAAGTCGCCGCCTTCGCTCGCCTCGGCACGAAACGCGGCGCGGCCATCATCGGCAATCTCGACGTGCAGCTCAAACATGACTCCCCGCGAATGCCTTCTCGCAGGCATCGCGCAGAGCGGCCACGCCGAGCGCCATGTCGGCCATTTTGAAGAGGTGGCTGCCGGCCACAAACTGGTTCGCGCCAGCAGCTGCGGCCAACACTCCTGTTTCGGCGTTCACGCCGCCGTCCACCATGATGTCGAGCTGGGGACGCAACGCGCGCGCCTCGGCTATCTTCGGCAGACACTCCTTGATGAACGCCTGCCCGCCGTAACCGGGATGGACGGTCATCACAAGCAGCTCGTCACACTCGTCCAGATACGGCATAACGCGCACTATGGGCGTCTCGGGATTGACGGCAAGGGCCGCACGCGCGCCGAGCGCGCGGATGCGCGCAAGCACGGCATGCAGATCGCAGTCGGCCTCGATATGCACCTGCACTGTCTGCGCGCCGGCGGAGACGAACTTCTCGAGATAAAGATCTGGACGCGTCATCATCAAATGCACATGGCGGTAGAAGCCAGGCTCCACTCTCCTGCACATCTCCACCACTGCTGGACCGAACGAGAGATTCGGAACGAAGTGGGCGTCCATCACATCAAGGTGAAGTGCGTCTGCGCCAGAAGAGGCGGCGCGCGAGACGTCCTTTGCAAGGGCGCCCTGGTCGGCCGCCAGAAGAGAGGGAAGTATCTGTATGCGCATAGTTGTTCCCCTCTCCGCCACGAAGGCTATTCCATGATGAGACGCACGGGGCCGACGAGACCGGACTTCACGAGCTTGGTGCCTTTGCCGCAGCAGGGAATGCTCGTCCAGGTGGGACGCTTAGCCACGTCGTTGTCGCCCACAAGACGGTTGATCCACAGGTCGCACACCTCCACCTCGAGCTCGTTCATTCCCTCGTGCACGAACTTCGTGACATCAAGGCGATAGGGCTCGAAGCAGACGCCGCCCGCGTATTTGCCGTTCACCTTCACCTTCGCAGTCACCGCCACATCGCCGAGATCGAGCACGACGCGCGCGCCCGGCTTGCCGCAGCGGAACTTCGTGCGGTACGTGATGCGGCCAGAGTAGTGCTTCACCGCGGAATCATCCGAAGTGGAGAGATCGAAAAGTTTGGACGTCTTCAGAGGACGCGACGGACCGCGGTGGAGGGCGTCGCTCTGGAACTCGAGCGTCCAGGGTCCGGCGATCTCGATGGGCGCCTTGGCGGGCACTGCTGCGTTTCCGGTGCGTCCCGCGGCATCCTTCGCGAACACCACGAACACGCTTCCATGACGTGCGAGCGAGAGGTTGACAAGCGTGCGCCCGTTCTCGAAGCGCCAGGTGTCGGCCTCGCGCATCTCGCCGGTTGCGGCGTCCCACAGCTCGGGCACGCGTCCGCTCACGCGGAACGACACGTCCACTGACGGAGCTGGCTTTCCGCCGAAGCAGGCCACAAAATAGATTTCTGCATTGGGCATCGTGCGGTGCGCGTGGATGAGATGGCTGCGCCCGTCGTGCAGAAGGTCCGTCTCGACGCCGCGCATGGCGAACGCCTCGTCCATTGAAAGCCCCCAGGCGATGGTGCCCTTGCCGCGGCGGGCGCTCTTCACGGTCTTTCCGTCCACCTCGCCCCAGAGACGGTCGGCGATTTCCTTAACGCGCGCATCGGCCTGCGGCTGGCCCGCGAGCGAAGGCGAGCGCAGCGGCTTCGGACCCATCACGAACGCTCCTGCGTGCACAAGCTTCTCGATGCGGGCAAGCAGCTCGGGACGCATCGTCTCGAGCTTCGGAAGCACCAGCACCTCGTATGTGGTGCCATGCGGCAGCACGATGCGCCCTTTCGCGTCCACGCCCGCCGTCTCGCGCAGCACCTCGGCGTTGATGTAGTCGAGCTGGCGGCCGCGCGGCACGGGGGGATCCATCACGCCAGTCATCTTAGGCACGTCTTCGCCGATGAAGTATGCGGCGTCGGCAACGTTGAGTCCCTGCTGTAGCATGTAGCCGGTTCGCTTGAGGTAGCCGGTGAAGAGATCGAAATGCTCGAACCATGTGTTGTGGCGGTTGAACTCGTTGCCGAACCAGGCGATGAAGCCAGGTGCGCGGTCGTCGGGCTGGTGGATGTAGAGATGCAGGATGGTGGCGTTGATGCCGTCCGCGAAGAAGCGGTCGGTGCGCGACTTGAGGTCCATCGGCGTACGTGCGTATGGACGGCCGCCGCAGGTGTTGGATTCGGCCCATATCTGGCGCTTGCCGTAGATGTGGCCGCAGCTCGAGGCGGCGCGGTTCTCGATGTCGCCGAGCGAGCCCTCGCTCCAGAACTCGCCGCCGATGCCGTCCGACTGGCCGCCATACTGCAGGAACTCGCCAGGGAAGCCCCAGTGTCCGTAGCACTCGAGCCATGTGCGCAGGCCGTGGTGGTTACTCGCTGCACGCAGGCCGCCCACGTAGGAGTACGCGACTTCGTCGGCGATGAAGCGGCGAAGGTCCCAGAGGAAGCGGTCGGAATCGGCGCGGCTAACAGCGGGCATTCCGAAGAAGGCGGGAAGATACGGAGTGGGGTCATAGCCGAAGGAGGCCTTGAAGCGAGCGGCAAAGTCGTCCGTGAAGTTCTGTCCGCCCATTTCGTAGCTGTCGAGCACCGCGTGGCGTATGGCCTTGCGATGGGCGGGCGGCGTGCGGGCGAGTATCTTGCCGAGGTAGGCGTCGAAGTGAGCGGCCACATGGGCGCGGCTCATCTTGTCCACCTCGTATCCCGTGGCTTCGGGATTTGCGGGACCGTTCTTCGTGCCGGTGGGAGCGGCGGCGAAGCGGTAGATGACCCACTTGCCGGCTGGCACCTGCCAATCGAGCGCGCCGTCAGCCGCCACCTTGCCACGCAGCACAACGGCCTTAGCGGGATCGAGCGCGGTGCCGGGAGCGTTTTCTGGTTCGGCCGGCCACTGGTATTCGTTCCACATCGGCAGCGGGCTTTCGAACATCTTCGCGAGCGTCTTCTCGTAGGCGCGCGCCACGAGCGGCGCGCCGCACACGGCAATGGATGAGTAGCGCGACCGGTAACGGCCATGCGGAGCCACGGTGACCCGGAACTTCTTCGCCGAAGCAGGGGCGAACGACACGAGCACCGGCGCATGAGGGGTGAATCCCACGTTATTGGAGTGGTTCACGCGGCTGAAAGGCGTCTTGCATAGATTCCGCCACGAACCGTCATCCTGCAGCGCCTCCACGGTCACGCTGCCGGCGATGCCGCCATCGCAGAACGCGATCTCGGCGGACTGCGCCGTGAACGTCGTCTCCGATGCGAGCTCCACCACAAGCGGCTTGCCGTCGATCTGCAGCAGCGAATCGTTCACGTCCTTCGTCTCAATTCTGTCGGCGAAGCCATCCGGCATGGGATATGCCACGGCAAGAACGTCGCGGCAGTCCTCGGCAGGCGCACACTCAAACTTCGGCGCGGGCAGCTTCACGCCCGACCTCGGGCCCTCCACCACCACGCTGCTCGCCACTAGGCGGCGCATCGCCTGTTCGGGCTTCACCCAGGGTCCGCCGCTCTGGCTCCACCCGGGCGAGTTGAACAGACCTATTTCGATGTCAAGCGCGCTTGCTGTCTCGAACGCCGTCGCGAGAGCCTTCTCCCATTCAGGGGAGAAAGTCTTCACCGGCCCCTGCTTGTTTCCGCCGCCGCCGATGTCGCCAATGTAGGCGCGGTCGATACCGGCGCGCTTCATCGCCTGAAGGTCTTTCTTCACGCCCTCGCTGGTGACGTTGCCGGCCATCCAGTACCAGTACGCTCCAGTGCGCACCTTGCCGAACGGGTCGCGGAAGTCGGCCGCCATCTCGGCGTATGCGGGATTGGTGGGCTTCTCGTTGGTGGATTCGGGCATGTCGTGCGAGAAGCGTCCGGGCGACATTTCGCCCGCGCAGACGCCGGCAAGCGCGGCGGCCGCAAACAACAAGTAAGCTCTCTTCATGTCAATTCTCCTTTACGCCTTCTTCATCTGCGGGAACAGGACGACGTCGCGAATCGAGTCGCAGCCGGTGAGCAGCATCACGAGACGGTCCAC
>CAMIVJ010000217.1 GCA_946401765.1 uncultured bacterium
ACAGCGTGCACGTGGTGATGACGGCGCACGCGGCCGAGTTCGTGACGCCGCTCACTTTCCGCACGCTAAGCCGCAACCCTGTGCCGAGCGCGCTCTTCGGCGCGTCGGACGAGTGGCAGCCCGGGCACATCTCTCTTGCGGAACTTGCCGACGTGATGGTGGTTGCGCCCGCCACGGCCAACATCATCGCGAAGATGGCGCACGGGATTGCCGACGATCTGCTATCCTCCGTGCTTCTCGCCACGAAGGCCCCGATCGTTGTGGCGCCGGCGATGAACACGGGCATGTACGAGAATCCCGCAACGCAGGCAAACATCGCGCTCCTGAAGGAACGCGGCGTGGCGTTTGTGGAGCCGGGCGTGGGCGAGCTTGCGTGCGGCACGAGCGGCCCGGGGCGCATGGCCGAGCCCAAGAGCATATTCGATTACGTATCACGGCTGTAGCGTCGTTCTACGCCTGAAAGGGAACATGTAATGAACACGACGAAGACGAAAACCTTGTGCATGGTTGCGGCGGTTCTCTCCACTGTCGCGCTTGCCGCATTTGGCGGCGAGGTGGTGTGGGACGCGACGAAGGACGGCCGCGTGATGACCGAGACTAACGACATTCTCCTGTTCAAGGGCGCGTCGCTCGCCGAGCTGCGCCTCTCGCGCTGCTGGTTCAACAAGGCAGGCCGCGTGCGCGCTGACGGAACGCGCGCGATGAGCCAGGGCGAAGGCAGCGTGTGCCACGTGCACCGCCTCGATGGCGGAAACGTTCTTGAGGCGCAGTGCCAGCTCTTCGACAGCGGCTTCACGAAGTGCGTGAAGCTTCGCCTCGCGCAGAAGGGCGCCGACATTGTGGGACGCGTCCTCTACGCCCGTTACTGCACCAGCAGGAGCGACGTGGTGGGCGCGAACTTCGACTCGCATCCCACCGCCGCCCCGCAGCCCGCGTATTCAGTTATGTCCAATGGGCGCGTAACGAACGGCTACAACGTGGACTGGCTCGTCATGCGCGAGCTCGGCTCGGCCGACGACAACATACCCGACACGACTTCCGGCGGCGCCATGCCGGAGGACTCGGTGCTCTCCTTCATGGAGAACGCGGTAGACGACTACGTGTGGGATGCCTACCGCAAGGCGCACCCGGCTCCTTTCCATCTCTTCGGCGAAGACCGCCGCTTCGCCGTTCGCAACAACATCATCCCCGCGCATTGGTTCGCAAAGAAGAGCCGCGCGGCGCAGGGCTTCTTCGGCACGGCGCAGCCGGGCGAGTTCTATCCGTTCCAGGTGTGCGTGGCGTCGGAGAAGGCGCGAAGACTCCGCTGGAACGTGAATGCCGACCTTAATGTAAGCCGCATTACGCCGGAAACGTGTGAGGTCGCGGCAAAGGGCGTGAAGCCGATCTGGGTGATGGTGGATATTCCGAAGGACGCGGCGGGCAAGACGCTGAAGGGCGAGGTGTGCGTGGAAGATGCGGCTGACGCCACGCGCGCATCCATCCCGTTCGAGATCGAGGTGAAGGGCGACATGCTGGAGGACGGCGGCGTCGGCGACGCCTGGCGTCTTGCGCGCCTCAAGTGGCTCAACTCCGACATCGGACGCGAGGACACGGTGACGAAGCCGTACGCGCCGGTAGTCGTCGACAAGGCGCGGCGCGCAGTGAAGATTCTCGGGCGCGAGCTCGTGCTTGGTGAGGACGGACTTCCCGCGCAGATCGTCTCGTACTTCAGCGGCTCCAACGCGCGCATAGTCGAGAAGGGGATGAATCTCCTCGCCGCGCCGGTGAAGTTCAGCGAAACGTCAGGGCAGGCACCCCGCGAGCGCCGGTTCTCGTTTACCAAGTGCAGTCCCACGCGCGCAGAATGGCGCGCGGAGGCAGATTTCGGCGGCGGCGCGAAGCGCATCGTCGAGGGCCGCATCGACTTCGCTGGCGAATGCCGCTTCCGCATACGCCACGAGGGCGCGGCGGAGACGAGCGCGTCGTTTGAAATCGTCATGCCGTCGGATGTGGCGCGTTTCAGAGAAGGCTTCGGAATCAACGGCGGATTCTTCCCGGAGGGTAAAGTCGAGCAGGGCTGGGACGAGAAGCTGAACCGCGACGCGATGTGGATGGGCAGCATCAACGGCGGACTCGCCGTGCGCTTCAAGGGCGCGAACTACAGGCGCCCTCTCATCAACGCGTACTATGCGTGGCAGAAGCTGCGCATGCCTGAGAGCTGGGCGGCAGGCGGTGGCACGATGACGCTTGAGAAGACTTCCTCTGCAGCGACAATCCGCGCGGAGGGACGCGGTGCGCCAAGTGGCGCCGAGTGGAACTTCGACCTCTACATCACGCCGTTCCATCTGCTCGACATGAAGGCGCACCTAGGCGAGAGGTATCTGCACCTTGGCCAGAGGAACAGCAGCTTCAACGCGGCGAACGCGCGCGCGGCGGGCGCGACGGTCATCAATCTGCACCATAACACGATATGGAATCCGTACATCAACTATCCGTACAACGACGATGGCGGGCCGCTCCTGAAGAAGGTCGTGAAGGAAGCGCACGACGCGGGGCTGTTGCTGAAGATCTACTACACCACGCGCGAGCTAACGCAGAACCTGCCGGAGTTCTTCGCGCTCAAGTCGCTCGACGGCGAGGTGCTGATAAGGCGCGATGATTCCGTGCCTGGCTGGCCGATAACGAATAGGGGAGGTCCGCACCCCTGGCTGCGCACACACGTGGGCACGGACATTCTTCCCGCGTGGCGCGAGAACGTGCGCTTCAGGCAGGCGTATGCGCCCCGGCTCGACCTTGCGGTGATCACAACGCCCGACACGCGCTGGGACAACTTCTACCTCGAGGGTCTCGACTACCTCGTGCGCGAGTACGGCATTGACGGCCTCTATATCGACGACACCGCCCTCACCGGCCGGGCCATGCAGCGCGCGCGCCGCATCCTCGACCGCGACGGAAAGCGTCGTCTTGTGGACAACCATAGCTGGAACCACCACAACCCGCACGCCGGAAGCGGCAGCACGAATCTTGCGTTCATCGACCTTTATCCCTACTTCGACCTTCTTTGGCGCGGCGAGGGATTCTACAACGACACTCCGCCTGATTTCTGGCTGATGGAGCGCTCGGGCATTCCGTTTGGCGTTCCAGGCGAGATGCTGGGGCGCGGCAATCCATTCCGAGGACTTCTCTTCGGCATGACGGACCGCTGGGGCTGGGGCGGCAATCCGTGCGGACTTTGGAAGTTCTTCGACGACGTGAAGCTGGGCGACGCCGAACTAGTGGGCTGGTGGGACGACGCGTGCCCCGTCAAAGTGCTGGACTCTGCCAATGTCAAGGCGAGCGTATGGAAGGGGAGCGGGTGCACGGTTCTCGTGATTGCGAACTTTGCGAAGGAGCCGTGCAATGCGAAGTTCACATTCGACGCGGCTGCGCTTGGCTTCGACGGAGCGAAGGCTGCGTGGGAGCTCCCCGCGATAGAGGGCGTGCAGAAGGCTGCGCCTGCGCCAGATTTCAATGCCGAGGTGGAGGTGCCTGCGGGCGGCGGATTTATTCTTGTAACAAGGAGGTAATGCAATGATGAAGAGCAGTATGTTTGGCCTGGTTGCCGCTGTTGCGGCAGGGGCGCTTGTGACGGGATGCGTGCACAGGGTGTACGATCCGGTATACACTACGCAGCCGGTCTATACGACGGAACCGGTGTATGCGCCAACGACGTATGTCGCGCCAGTGACGGGGCCTTCGTACATAAGCACTACGGTGATAGACGAAGTGCCTCCTCCTCCTCCCCCGCCGATAATACCGGGACCTGGGCCGGCGTACTATGGCAGACCGTATAGGGAGCACTATCCGCACCATAGGCCGCCGATGGGTGGACGCCCGCCGGTGAATGTGCGTCCCGGGGCTGGGGGGCGTCCGCATCCGCCAGCGGGTCGCCCGCAGCCAACAACGCGTCCTCAACCGCCAACAACGCGCCCGCAGCAGCCTACGCGTCCTCAACCGCCAACAACGCGTCCGCAGCAGCCTACGCGTCCACAACCTACTGCGAGGCCGAGCACGTCGCCGCGTCCTTCGGGAGTGATGAGTCGTCCGTCGGTTAACAGGCCGGTGACGCGTCCATCTGCTGGAAGCATGCATGGGCGTGGCACTGGCGCGAGGCCGGCCGTGCGTCCGGCCCAGCCGACGCGTGGTTCCGGGGCTCAGCATTCCAGGCCGGTGCGGAAATAGACTATTGAGGGGGCGTGTTCGTTTTGGTAAAATATAGGGCGTTGTTTCAAGCGCAATAGGAATAGAACCAGAAAAATGAACAAGCCCAAAGACCATCGGGTCGAGAACACCGTGCAGGGTCTGAAAGAGGACTATGCATGGCATCTTCGCTACACGCTCGCAAAATACGCCGGCGCGGCCACTCCGCGCGACCGCTACACCTCGTTCGCATACGCAGTGCGCGACCGCATCGTCGAGCGCTGGATGGAGACGCAGGAGCGCTACCACAAGCAGAACGAGCGCCGCGTGTACTACCTCTCCCTTGAATTTCTCATCGGCCGTCTGCTCGGCAACAACGTGATCAACCTCCAGATCGACCGCGAGTGCTCCGAGGCGCTGAAGGAGTACGGAATCGACTGGAACACCCTGCGCGACTTCGAGACTGACGCCGGCCTTGGCAACGGCGGCCTTGGGCGCCTTGCGGCGTGCTTCCTCGACTCGATGAGCACGCTCGACCTCGCCGGCATGGGCTACGGCCTCAGGTACGACTTCGGCATCTTCCGCCAGCGCATCGTCGACGGGCAGCAGGTCGAGGAGCCCGACAGCTGGCTCAAGGACGGCTACCCCTGGGAGTTCGCGCGTCCCGAGTACGCGCAGTTCGTGCGCTTCGGCGGCCACGTGGTGTGCAACGACGAGGGCGGCACGTCGAAGTGGAGCTGGACGGGCGGCGAGGTGGTGGAGGGCGTTCCGTACGACCTTCCCGTGGTGGGCTACAAAAACGCCGTGAACACCCTGCGCCTCTGGAGCGCCAAGGCTCCCGACGAGTTCTCGCTTTCGGAGTTCAACAAGGGCTCGTACGTCGAGGCCGTGGGCCGCAAGGTGGTGGCCGAGAACATCACCAAGGTGCTCTACCCCAACGACAACACCCCGGCCGGCAAGGAGCTGCGCCTCAGACAGGAGTACTTCTTCGTATGCTGCTCGGTGGCGGACATCCTGCGGCGCTTCCGCGAGGAGAACGACGACTGGCGCACTCTGCCCGACAAGGCGTTCATCCACCTCAACGAGACGCACCCCGCGCTCGTTGTGCCGGAGCTGATGCGCGTTCTCATGGACCAGGAGGGGCTTGAATGGGACCTCGCCTGGGACATCACCTGCCGCGCTACTGGCTACACCAACCACACAATTCTCCCCGAGGCCCTCGAGAAATGGCCTGTCTCCATGATGGAGCGGCTGCTGCCGCGCCATCTGCAGATCATCTACGAGATCAACGGCCGCTTCCTGCAGGAAGTCTCCTCGCGCCACCCGGGCGACCTCGAGCGGCTCCGCCGGATGTCGCTCGTGGACGAGAACGGCGAGC
>CAMIVJ010000218.1 GCA_946401765.1 uncultured bacterium
CTCCCCCCGCGTCCCCCCTCTCCGCAGCGGCCGCCTACACCTACGGCATCCGCCTCGCAATTGTGCTGCGCCGCCAGGCCCTCTCCGCAGAGGCCGGCAACGCCACCTTCGACGCGCTCACCGCAGCCTCGAAGCTCGAATTCTAATCCACGAAAAGGCAAATCAATGAACGCTACCGGAAAAATCGTCGGCGTAAACGGAAACATGATCACAGTCGCCTTCAGCGGCGCAGTCGCCCAGAACGAAGTGGGCTACGCCGTCCTGGGCGGCAAACGCCTCATGGCGGAAATCGTGCGCGTGCGCGGCCGCCGCTGCGACATGCAGGTGTTCGACGCCACGGCCGACCTTGCAGTGGACGACACCGTGGAGTTCAGCGGCAACCTCCTCGCCGCCGAACTCGGCCCCGGCATGCTCGCCCAGGTGTACGACGGCCTGCAGAACCCCCTCGCAGACCTCGCAAAGGAGGCCGGCAAGATCTCGCACGACGCCCAGTTCTTCCTGCAGCGCGGCATGTACCTATCCGGACTCCCCCGCGACAGAAAGTGGGCCTGGCATCCCACCGCCAAGCCCGGCGACCGCGTGGCCGCAGGCGACTTCCTCGGATGGGTGCCCGAAGGCATCTTCGACGAGAAGACCATGCCCGGCCACAAGATCATGACGCCCTTCAGGCTGCGCGGCCTCTACACCGTCAAGGACATCGCCCCCGCCGGCGACTACACCGTCACCGACGACATCGCCACCCTCTCTCCCGTCGAGGGCGGCGCCGACGTGAAGGTGCAGATGATGCAGCGCTGGCCCGTCAAGGTGCCCATCACCTGCTTCGCCGAACGCCTCGAACCCACCGAGACGCTCGAGACCACTGTGCGCACGATCGACACGTTCTTCCCTGTGGCGGTTGGCGGCACTTACTGCATCCCCGGCCCGTTCGGCGCAGGCAAGACCGTTCTGCAGCAGACGACCGCGCGCTACGCTAAGATCGACGTGGTCGTTTCCGCCGCGTGCGGCGAGCGCGCCGGCGAAGTGGTGGAGATGCTCAAGGAGTTTCCAGAGCTGGACGACCCGCGTACCGGCAAGAAGCTGATGGACCGCACTATCATCATCTGCAACACCTCGTCGATGCCGGTCGCCTCGCGCGAGGCCTCCGTGTACACGGCGGTGACGCTCGCCGAATACTACCGCCAGATGGGCCTGAACGTGCTGGTGCTCGCGGACTCCACTTCCCGCTGGGCACAGGCCATGCGCGAACTCTCCGGCCGCCTCGAGGAGATCCCCGGCGAAGAGGCCTTCCCCGCATACCTCGAGTCGCGCATCGCAGCGTTCTACGAGCGCGCCGGACGCGTGAAGCTGCGCAGCGGCCAGATCGGCTCCGTAACAATCGGCGGAACGGTCTCTCCCGCAGGCGGCAACTTCGACGAGCCCGTCACCCAGGCGACGCTCAAGGTGGTGGGCGGCTTCCACGGCCTCTCGCGCGCCCGCTCAGACGCACGCCGCTACCCTGCCATCGACCCGCTCGACTCCTGGAGCCACTACAACTCAGTGATCGACGGCGACCGCGTGGAGAAGGCGCGCACGCTTCTGCGCAAGGGCAACGAGGTTGGCCAGATGATGAAGGTGGTGGGCGAAGAGGGAACATCTCTCGACGACTTCACATGCTACCTCAAGGCCGAGTTCCTCGATGCCGTGTACCTGCAGCAGAACGCGTTCTCGGAATCCGACGCCACAACACCCGTCGCCCGCCAGAAGGCGATGTTCGACGTTGTGGAGAAGGCTCTCTTCTCGTCCTACAAGTTCACCACCAAGGACGACACGCGCCGCTTCTTCATGGACCTGCAGCAGACCTTCATCGACTGGAACGACAAGCCCTTCGACTCCAACGAGTTCAAGGCCCTGAAGGAGACGCTCGTCAAGAAGATAGAGGAGGCAAGTGCCTCCTCATTGTGAGATTGTGAAATTGTGGAATTATGAAATTGTGGAATTAAAGATCTCAAATTCCATAATGCCATTATTTCATAATCACACAATTTCCAAACCTCTAAACCTCCAAACTTCTAAACCTCTTCACAATGGAAGACACGTCCAGAGAAAACGCACGAGAGAAGCTGGCGCAGGCCTTCCAGGACAACCGGGAGCGTCTGCTGCGGCTCGCCGAACGGCATCTGAATCCGGTGCTGCGGCGGCGCGTCTCGCCAGAGGACGTTGTACAGGAGGCCGCCGCAGAGGCGTGCCGGTGGGGAGGTTCGTTCCTGGAGAACGAAGACCTCCCCATCTACTTCCGCCTGAGGGCCGTATTGCTGCAGACGATAACACACCTCGAAAGGCGCCATCTGCAGTCCGCCAAGCGCGACGCATACCGCGAAGCAGAGCCGCTTCCCGCGGAGGACGGCGACCAGGACGACGCACCCCCCGCATGGGACGACGTGCCCGACACTGCCACCTCCCCTCTCAGCGCCGTGGCACGCGCCGACCGCCACGAGCTTCTCCGCCGCGCCCTGCGCGAACTCTCCGCGCCCGACCGGCAGATCGTGCTGCTGCGGAACTTCGACGACCTCTCCAACGCCGAGTGCGCCGACGTGCTCGGCATAGATCCAAAGGCCGCCAGCATCCGCTACGTGCGCGCCCTTCAGCGGCTGAAGGCGCGTCTCGTTGAATACACGGAGTTCCGTTCATGACGGACACCGCCCCCACGCTCGAGCAGCTGGTCGATCTCTACCTCGACCACTGCCACCTCGGCGACGCGCCCGACGTAGCCGCATTCGCCGCCGCCCACCCCGCGCACTCCGCAGAACTTCTTGAGATACTTCCCCTTCTCCACGACCTCGAACGCGCCGGAGACGCCGCCCGGGGACGTTCCGTGGCCCCCAAGAACGAACTGCCCGAGCTCCCAGGCTCCGACTTCCGCCTCGAGCGCAAGATCGGAAGCGGCGGCATGGGCGTGGTGTTCGAGGCGCGCCAGATATCCCTCGACCGCCGCGTGGCCGTGAAGGTGCTCGCGCCTTCGCTAGTCGCCAACGCCACGCGGCGCAACCAGTTCGAGGCAGAAGCCCGCATCGTGGCCATGCTCCACCACCCGAACATAGTGAAGGTGATCGGCGCCGGCCAGAGCGCCGGAACATGCTACTACGCCATGGAGATCGTTGACGGCGAACGGCTCGACAAGCACGCTTTCAAGAATCTGCGCGAAATCGCCGCTGCCGGCCTTCAAGCCGCCACCGCCCTCGCATACGCCCACCGCTGCCAGGTGATGCACCGCGACATCAAGCCCTCCAACCTCATACTCGACGCAGAGGGAACGGTGCATGTGGCCGACTTCGGCCTCGCCTGCGTGCTTGAGGATGGCCGCACCTCGGTGGCGCGCTCAGACGCGCAGAACGGCACACTCCGCTACATGCCCGCAGAGCGCCTGCTGCACGGCGTGAGCTCCTTTGCAGGCGACCAGTATGCGCTGGGCGTGACGCTCTACGAGCTTATCGCCCGCCGTCCGGTGCTGAAGGAGCGCTCGTCTAACGCCCTTTTCCGCAGGATATGCAAGGCCCCCCTCCCGCCGCTCACATGCGCAGAGCCCGACCTCGCGGCGATCGTGAACAAGTGCATCTCGTTCAGCGCGAAGGACCGCTATCCCTCGATGCTCGACCTCTGCGAAGACCTGCGCCGGTTCATCGACCACGAGCCAGTCAGCGCAGCTCCCGCTCCAGCCGGAAGGCGCCTCGTCCTCTGGGTGCGCCGCAAGCCCGCCATCGCAGCGCTCACCTCGCTAGTCGTCGTCTGCGCAGTTGCCGCAGTCGCCGCGCTTGCCACCGGATACGTGCGCACAAACGCCGCGCTCGACCGCGCCGAACGCAACGCCATGCTCGCAAGCGCCGCACTGTCCGGCGTGTTCGCCCACGTGGAGCGCCAAACTCCCACCCGCCGCGACACGGAGCTTCTCACCGAACTGCTTCCCTACTACGGCGAACTCGCCCGGCGCCGCGACCTGCCCCCCGCGAAGATCGCCGAAGCCAACCGCGTGCTCGGAACCTGCGCATACCGCACCGGAAACTACTTCCTCGCCGAGAAGGCGTTCCGCCAGGTCGTGGAGAACCTTCCGGACGCCGACGCGCGCATCCTTCTCGCTAACTCGCTGCGCCGCCAGGGCAAGGACGACGAAGCCGAGCAGATATTCCGCGACGTCGCCGATGCCTTCACGCGCTCTCCATACCCGGCCGACCGCTACGCCGCCGTTCAGGCCATCCGCGAACTCACCCCAGACAAGCCAAGCGAGACCGACAACGAGAACCTCCAGCGCGCCTACTACATCATCACCGACCTCCTCAAGGCCGCCCCGAACAACCCCGACTACCTCTACCAGTACGCCGCCCTCCTCGGCCAGGCCCCCTTCCTCTCCGCAACGAACAGCGCCACCCGCGCCAAGGCCAGCGCCACGCAGATCCTGAACCGGCTCGCGCGCGAATATCCCGACCGTCCCGAATACGGCCTCGCGCTCGTCGACCTCGTGGAAAGCCGACTGCGCACCACCAAGATACTGCGTGGGGCGGAACGCGGCGAGGTGATGGCCGCCCTGGAGCGCGCCGACCGACTTCTCGCCCGCCATCCCAACATGCCCGACGTAGTCTCCGCCGTGCTGCGCCTGCGCGTGACATACGCCGCATTCCTGCGCCGCACAGGAGAAGACGACGCCGCAAAGCGCGAGACGGCCCGCACGTCGGGCATGCTAGAGATGCTTGCCTCAAGCCCCGAACCGCCCGCCTCCCAGCGCTTCCGGTTCGCCTCCACGAACGGCGTGACGGTGAGCTACAGGCAGATCACAGTGAACAGCCGCCAGCCGGGTCCCGCAACGCTCGTGATGATGCTTCACGGCCGCGACGCAGCCGGCGCGGACAACGCCCGCCAGTTCGCCACGCCCTCGCTCTTCCCTCTGCTCGAATACGTGCAGGCCCACAGCGCAAAAGCCGTCATCATCCTCCCCCAGTGCCCAGCCCGCCGCACTTGGAAGCAGCTGCGCCCTGCGCTCGAGGAGCTCAAGCGCAAGAAGGCAAGGGAGTTCCACGTTCTTTCGCGCAACATCCACGAAGTTGGCGAAACCCCTCTCTCCGACGAGGAGCTTCTGCGCATATTCATGCAAACGCCCCCGCCTTCAGCGGCTGCATTGACAAAGCAGCCGCAGCAAAGCGGGGACTGAAGAAACAAGCGGATTACGCTTGTTTGCTTTATTTCCGTAGAGCCGCCTGGGCCGCCGCAAGGCGTGCGATCGGCACGCGGAACGGCGAGCAGCTGACGTAGTTCAAGCCGATCCTGTGGCAGAACTCGACGCTCGACGGATCGCCGCCGTGTTCTCCGCAGATGCCGCAGTGGATCTTCGGGCGCGTGGACTTGCCGTCCGTTACCGCCATCGTCATCAGCTTGCCCACGCCGGTCTGGTCGAGGCGGGCGAACGGGTCGTTCTCGTAGATCTTGTTGTCGTAGTACGAGCCGAGGAACTTGCCCGCGTCGTCGCGCGAGAAGCCGAACGTCATCTGCGTGAGGT
>CAMIVJ010000219.1 GCA_946401765.1 uncultured bacterium
TAGCGGAAGAAGAGCACCGTTGAGACGTTGCGCCACGCGCGGAGCATTCCGTTCTGGATGGCGATGCGCACGGGCGGCGGCACGCCGCCCACCACCTCGAAGTCGTCGGCCGTGAGCGTGGTCGTGGCCGAAGAGAGGTCGATCAGGTTGCGCAGGTTCTTGAGCGAGGAGAGCTCAAGCTTCACCTTGCCGTTCGAGCGCACATCGCCCGTAAGCTTGAGAATGCCCGTATTGGGCGCGAACGTGATCGTGCCGTCAAGTACGATCGGCACGCCTTCGGCCGCCGTTATCGCCGCATTGCCCATGAGCTTCGTGCCGACGAGCTCCAGCTCCGTTTCGTATTGCGAGGAGGCCGTGATCGCCGCGCCGTCGGCCAGGGTCAGGTTGGAGAAGCCCACCGATCCCATGCCGAGGTTCATCTGCACCGCGCCGTTGACTACGAACGGGTTCGAATAGCGCGAGGTGAGGTCGATCTCGTCGTACGCGAAGTCGAAGTCGTACACGAGCTGTCGGGCTGTGGAGGTGCCAGTCGCGCCCGTGAAGCCGATCCACGCGAAATTGCTGTCCATGGCCTCGACGAGATCAACTTCGCGCGTCGTCGTGAAGCTCGAGCCGTTGCGCGTCGCAGTAAGCGTGAGGTTGTGCAGATCGTACGTAAGCGTGAATTCGGTGTCTTCGCCATCGGAAAGATCCCATCCTGAGAACGGCACATTGTCGCCGGAGAAGGATCCTTCATACACGAACTTGAAGCACTGCGCATTGCCATTGCCCTGATATATGCTCACGCCCCAGCCAACCGTCCGCTCGCGCGGAGTGCCGTAGACGATGCCGAGGCTGCTGCCTGTGGCGCCATAATTGTCGGCGGCATTGGCTGAGTAGTTCTGGAGGGCGATAGCAATACCGTCAGCCGGATTGTCTGAGTGATCGGCCACGCGGTACTTGAACGACGCGCGGAAGGGACGATTAACGCTCACTCGCGTCGAATTCCAAGTGGAACTACGGACATTCGCCTCGTTCTTCGTAAGCTCGAACGCGCCCTTGTCGTCGATCGTCGTATAGACGGGTGGATACTTAGAATGCGCCCAGTTCGTTTCGTCGATGCCGGGAATGCCGGTGTAGATGCCGCTGCGGAACGAGAAGTTGCTGATCGTCTGCGCACATCCGGTAGAAGCGCCCGTCGCGCCGGTGAAGCCGATCCACGCGAAGTCGGTGCCGACGAGCGACTTGATGTCCACCGTCAGATCCTTCGTGCGGACGTTGCCGTTACATGTCCACGACGCATGCAGCACCGTGCCGTTGTAGCTCAGCTCGAACAGGATGTCGTTGCCTTCGTGGGCCAGGATCTTGCCGGTGCGCGCGACATCAGTAAGCACACCGGCGCGGGTGAAGCCGTAGTGGTTGTACTGGTCGACCTCCCAACCCAGGCGCATCACGACGCCGACCGACTTGTCGAAGGTGCAGCCCATTACAGGACCCGACGAGGCGCCGCCGAGCGCATCGGGGCCCGCCGCCTCGTTCTGCAGGACGAAGGCCATTCCGAGATAGTCGGGCTGATCCTGCGACCACTCGTCGTGCTCGCCAACCCGGTAGGTAAAGCTCGCCGTCCAGGGCTCCGACACGCGCACGCGCCGCGTGTAGAACGACGCGCCCACGGTGCCGGCCGTATTCGGCGTCAGTTTGAGGGCGCCGTCTTCGACGACTGCCGCGCCGTTGGAGTCGAACTCGTCGAAGCCGTCGATCATGGTGGCCACGCCGCCGCCGAGCGACATGCTGGCTCCATCGTCCAGCTTCACTTCTGAATTGGGTCCAAACGCCGGCGCGTCGATGCCGAGCGAGGCGCTGCCAAGCACCTCGAAGCTGGGGCTGCCCACGATGCGGCCCGCGTCGAGATTACCCGAACCTGCCATGGTGAAGCGGCCATTGCCGGAGATCGCGCCCGTGCCGAGCGCGTCGAGCGTGTCGAACACGACCTCGCCGTTGTTGCGGAACGACGACGTGTTCGCGAGCGAGACGCCGCTGGCGAGCTCGAGCGTGCCTCCCTCGACGACCGTCGCGCCCGAATATGGCTGCGAATGAGCGAGAGTCATGCGTCCTTCGCCCTGCTTCGTGAGGCCGCCCGTGCCGGAAACGACGTCATTGAAAGTTTCGTCGCTGTTGTTCTTTAGAACCACCTTGCCCGGAGTGGAGATGCCGCCCGTAGAAGCCCACGAGAAGTCCTCGTCGCCGCCGATCGTCAGCACCTGCGCGGCCTGGGTGACAGTTATCGGGCCCTGGAAGGTGTTGTGCGCGCCGGAGAGGGTTATGAGGCCGCCGTCGGTGATCGAGACAGGTCCCTCGCCCGTAAGGCCGCCCGGGATCTCCAATGTGCGGGCGCCCCAGGGATGCAGCTCGGCGCCTGCGGGGCCCACCTTCACGCCGCGCGTCGCGGCGAGTGTGACGATGGGATCTGCCGCGCTGCGGATCACGCCACCGTTGATGAAGATGTTGTCCTCGTCGAATTCCGCAGGCGCGGCGCCGAATCCGTCCGACGTCACATAGGCGACGCCTCCGTCGAGGATCGACGTTCCTCCGGAATAGGTGTTCGCGGTGTTGGAGAGGTTGACGACGCCGGAAGTGGCCACTTCAACGCGCGCAGGGCCATTGGCGGTGTCCGCCATCGTCGAAGGCTGGAAGCCTGGATTGCTCGCTTGGTAGTACGGCACTGCGCCGCCGCCGAGAAGGAAGACGTTTTCGGCGTTCGGAAGGATCGTGCCCGTGTGCATCATGATCGTGCCTGTCTTGTCGGTGCCGACACGGCAGCCGGGGAAGAGCGAGAGGTCGATGGCGCAGGTCGCGGAATTGTCGGTGAGAAGAATCGTCGCCGGCTTGGAGTTGGGGGTGATGCGCGTGGTGAGGAACGTGGGGCCAACGCGCGCGTCGAGCTTGAGCGCCGTGCCTTCCGCAAGGTAGAGCTTCGTGCTGAGGCCGCCGGCCGCGCCGGAATCGCCCGAGATTCCGAGGATGCCCTTGAACACGCTGATGTTGCCGCTCATGCCTTCGTTGAGGCCGGCAAGCGTCACGCCGTCCGTATCCGTCTCGCCGTAGATCTCGACAGATGCGATCATCGCGCCGTCGTCGGCGATGTCGCCTGCATAGACCATGAGGCCGTTCTTCGGACGGAAGACGTAGCGGTTCTGGTAGGGCTTGATCGTGCCCGTGTAGGTGAACGTGCCGTCGGGAATGATCTCGAGACCGGGATATTCGGAGAAGTCGAGGTTCTCCGCAGAGTTGTTGCCATGTAGCACGAAGCCGCCAACGGACGTCTTGTCCACACGCGCGAGAAGCGCCGCCGCGCCGCCCGCATAGTCGGCGCTCACCGATCCGCCCTCGAGCTTGAACTTGGCCGAGCAGGCGAAGTCGAGCGAGTTGGCGTTGCCTATCGTCACGAGACCTTCCTTGACCACGAACGTCGAGGAGATGTTGCTCGGCGTCTCAGTGTCGTTGTTCGCGAGAATCAGCGTGCCTGCCCCAGTCTTCTCGATCGTGGCCGCGCCGTCTTCCGTCAGGTCGTGGATAGTGGTGCGGATAGTGGCGCTTATGTCGGCCGGAACGTCGACCGTCATCGAGTTCTTGATGTTGAAGATCACGGGCGGCTCGACCAGCGACGTGCGCTGGCGCTGGATGCGGATGGTCGCGCCGTCGATGTTGACCGTGCCGGTGGTCGTGGCGGCGTTGCCTTCGACACGCAGGATGGAGTTGTTGAGCACGGAGCCGGGATGGAGGTTGAGCGTGCCGGAACCAGTCGCCGTGTTGGCCGTGAGGTAGATGTTGGGCGTAGTGTCGGGCGTGCCGCTCGTGAAGGTGCCGTACACGTCGAGAACGCCTGTCCCAGTGCCCGAGCAGATGTAAGATGCACCCAGGGCGGTGAGCTCGCCGCCCTGCTCGACCGTGATATGACCTTCGGCATTCTCGCCGTCGGCGATGCGGAGCGTGCTCACGATGTTCACGATGCCGTTAGTCTTGATCGTGAAGTCGCCCACGCCTCCGGGATTGTGCCCCACGCGCAGGGAGCTGCCGCAGTTGATGATTCCATAGGCGTCCTCGCGTCCGCCAACAACGCCCACGCCCTGGTTGTATAGGCCGAGCGTAATTGAATTGTCGGGGGTGGAGAATGTTCCGTTCGGAACCGCGAGCGTGAACGTGCCGCCGGCGAGGTTTCCGAGCTGCAGGAGGTCGTTGCCGTAGGCGACCGTGAGCATGCTGCCGTTGTCGATCGTGAGCCCCGTGTTCTTCGCCGCGTTCACCGTGATGAAGTGCACGGCGTTGCTCGCGCCGTTGTCGATCACAAGCGGCTGGTCTCCCTCGATGATGAGATTGTCGTCAAGCGCGAACGTCTTGCCGTTGTACCATGTCCCTCCGTCCGTCCAGAGCGTGTCGGGCGCGTCGGTCGCGCCGTAATGCTCCTTCTCGGCGTTGTAGTTGGCGATCACCTGCGCGGCCGTGAGCGCTCCGGTCTGGATGCGAATGCGGCCGATGTCGGCATAGCACTGACGTTCCCAGGCGCCGGTCGAGACACGATAGATGCCGGATATGATGAAATAGCTTGGATCCTCGTTTGAGAGGTCGAGCGGGGTGTTTCCCACATAGGCGACGCGACCGTTCACATAGACGCGCTCGTAGCCCGACGCCTCGTGCACCACGCAGACGTGGTGCCACTTCCCCACGACTGGCCGGTAGATCACGTTTTCCGGGTCGCGGCGGCCCCAGTAGAGCTGATATGAGTTGTGCTCCACGGCGTAGCGGTCGGTCTTCTCGTCAAGACGGAACGCCCAACGCCTTAAGGCGGTATCGGTGCCATCCGATCCTCTGTAGTACGGCGTGCTCAGGAAGTAGCGGAAGTCCGTCTGCTTCTGCGTGGGCGCCACCCATCCTTCCACCGTCCAGGCGCTGTTGCCATTAAGCGAATCGGGCATGGGCACGTTGTTCGTCATGCTGCCCGAGGATGAACCTGCGAAGCGCACCGCCGGGGCACCGTTGCGTATCCGGTAGGTAGGGCTCTTCGAGGTGTCCGTGCGGGCGAAGTCGGGCTGTGTGCCCGCGTTAGGCCACAACTCAACATTGCTGCCGTCCGAATACCCTTCCAGCGTAGATGCGTCAAGATCAACCAGCAGCTCGCCGGCCGTCTGAAGCTCCACCGCGCCAAGCGTCAACGCGAAAAGCGCGGCAACGCAGCCAAAACATTTCAACCTCATGGACAACTTCCTTTCTCTTTTTCTAACAAAATCCTAACAATGCGGACCCATTCCAACCGGGTCACGCTCTCGCGCGCACAACCCCGCCTTAATGGATTTCCGCGCCAGCCCCCAAGCCAGCGTTAACATGATACCATATCCGCAAATTAAACGCAATGGGGAAGATTCGTGGTTCGTGGTTCGTGATTCGTGGTTCGTGGTTCGTGGTTCGTGATTCGTGGTTCGTGGGAGAGTACAACTTTAGCGCATCATGATGGTGAGACCGGCCGGCTTGGT
>CAMIVJ010000220.1 GCA_946401765.1 uncultured bacterium
CGCGCGAACGGCACGTCGCGCTGGGATATCTCGAGCTTCCCGTTCACCACGTTCGCGCACAGCACCCCGTGCATCATCACCTCGCCGCGCTTCTTCGCGTCGAGGCGGCAGAGGTCCCAGAACTGTCCCTGCAGAAGCGGCAGCGCGCCGACGGAGTGGTTGCCCGTCGTGACCACCATCACGTGCCCGCGGCGCGCGGCGGCGCGCAGGTCGCGCTTCATGGCCATGAGAACCGATGCATGCTCGTCGAGATTGCGCCATACGCCCTTCTCGAATATGAACGTGTCGTCACCCGCGTCGTAGGCGTGGAAAAGACGGCGACGGCCCATTGCGCGGGTGGTGACCACGCCAGGACGCCGCGAGGCGTTTTTCCGTATCTCGCGGAGGAACTGTTTCACGCTCGCCTTCATGCCTCCTCGTCGTCCTCGTGGTGGTGGGCATGGTGCATCCGCCCGAGCCTTATCTGCTCCTTGGCGATCAGATCCTCCGCAAATCCGCCGAGCGCATCTAGCCCGGCCTCGTCCGCCGCCGCGAGAAGGTTCTCGAGGGCGCGCGGCACGTGGCGCGCGAACTGCGGCTGGCCGGCCGCCTCAAGGCGCCCGAAAGCGCCAAGCGCCTGCACGAGGCGCTGCACGGCGCCGAAGGCGAAAGCGGGCACGGGATACGCGCGGGCGAGCGCAAGGCGCGTCTTCTCGTCCATCGGCACGTACGGATCGTAGAGAAGCGAGGCGAGATCGTACGCGGCGGCGCCAAGGCGCATGCCCTGGAAGTCTATGAAGGCGAACGACCCGCCAGGGCGGAAGAGGACGTTCGAGCTCTGGAAGTCGCGGTGCACCAATACGGGACGCTGACGCGTGAGCTCCGCAGCCACCGCCTCAAGGTCGGCGCGAACGGCCTCCGGCATCGCATCGTAGCCGTAGCGCCCCTTCACGCAGTAAGTCTCGAAGAGGTCGCGCTCCCATGCGTAGAGGTCAGGACCGAACGCCGGCTCCAGCGCGTCAGCGCTCTCCTCGAGCGCAAGCTCCACTCCCCTCTCGTGGAAGGTGCGCAGGGCGGAGACGACGGGCGCGTAGAGCTTCGCGATGTTCGCGCCCTTGGCGGAGGCGCGTTCCTCCAGCGATTCGCCGCCAAGGTCCTCCAGTGCGAGCGCCTTCTCTTCTGGGAGGTCGGCGAGGACGCGCGGCACCGGCACGCCGGCCTTCTCGAGAAGTCGCGCATGATGCGCATAGCGCGCGTTCTCGGGGCGCTTCTCGTCGTCGTAGAGTATCGCTATCGCACGGTCGTCGCCGTGCACGAAGCGCCAGAACTCGCGGTCGCTTCCGCGCGCGCCCATGAACTCCGCCGCAACGTCCTCAGGATTCCATCCTATCGCCTCGGCGAGCGCGGAAAGACGTGCGTTGCCAATCTGGTCCACGCCCACAAGCGCGGCGCGCTCGAATGCGCCGCCCACAAGCCCGCCCGTCACCACGCATCCGGCGAGGTCGGAGCTGTCGAGAAGCTTCACGCCGGGGAAAAGCACATTCGGGTTCTCCTCGAATCGGTCGGGGTCTAGGGCCGAGTGCGCTTCGAGATAGCTTTCGAGCGTGCCGCAGTCCGCCCAGTATGCGCCGTCGGGATCAGCGCCCACTACGAACCGGCCCTGCTCCATCATTGCCCTTTCGTACGCCTGGACTATCGTGGAGAAGCCTTGAGGCGCCACGAAGTCGAGCACCTGCGGACCCAAAAGCGCGAGACCACAGTACGTGTACGTTCCGCCGTCGCCGGGGAAGTCGCTCTTCCAGTTGCATATCCTTCCGGCGTAATCGGCCTCCACGGTGCGCGGGCCGAACGCCTCGCTGATCCAGCAGCCGGCGAAGCCGCCGCTCAGGGAATAGGCGTCAGCAACGGACTGCGGATCGAGTCCGTCAACGACGATGTCTCCGTTCACCAGCCAAAACGGCTCCGCGCCAAGGAAGCCACGCAGCGGATTGAGCACTCCACCAGTGCCGAGGATCTCGGGCTCGTCGGCAACCGTCACCTTCGCCGTGCCGCGGCGCTTGAACACGTACTCGCGGATCTTCTCGGCCTGCCAGTGGGCGTTCACGGCGATCTCCTCCACGCCCCAGCTCTCGAGCATGAGGATGATGCGCTCCAGCATCGGAACGCCCCACATCGGCAGAAGCGGCTTGGGCTCCACGAGCGTTAGCGGCCGCAGGCGCGTGCCGAATCCCGCCGCGAGCACCACGGCCTTCTTGACGTCGCGCGCGTTCATGCGGGCCTCACGATCTTGACCTCGGCGCTGCCGAGCCCTTTGACGGTTCCGAACTTGCGCACGCACACGGTGACGCGCTCCACGCGGGGGTCGGCGAGGCACACGTCCGCGACCACGTCCGCCGCGCGCTCGAGGAGGCGGCATTTCGCCTCCTCGAGGGCCTCGCGTATGTCGCCGACGAGTATGGCGTAGTCCACGGTGTCGTCGAGGCTGTCGGAGAGAGCGGCGTCCTGCAGGTCGATCTCAAGCGCCACGTCCACGCGCACCTTCTGCTCGGTGACGCGCTCCTCGGGAAGGTCCCCGAGAATGCAGTCCACTTCGATCGCGTTCAGTCTCAGAACGTCCATGACTCGCCTCCTTCCGCTTCATGCTCCGCGCTAGCGCCACTGCATGCGCTGCCTCGGCCCATGCATCTTCGGCTCCTCCAGCTGCAGGGCGAACCACTGGTCGCCGAGCGCCGTGTTGGTGAAATGGGCCACGCGGTTGTTCGCGAGCTGGTCGCGGTTGGCCTTGAGCGTGGCGTTGTCGCTCTTCTCGAGAGCGCGCACCAGCACCTTGAATGCGGCATCGGCGTCGCCGCGCTTCACCAGAATCCACGACCACGCGGCGGCGATCAGCACGTTCTGGTTGTACCGGAGGCGCGTGCAGGACTTCTCGTACACCTTGGCGATCTCGTCGGTGGGGGCGCCGCGCATGTACATGCGGGCGATGCGCATGGCGCGCATTGTGGGGTCGAGGAAGAGCGCCTGCGGCATGAGCTCGTCGACGTGCGCGAAGTCCTTGACCATCCAGTACAGCTGCAGCTTGGCGGTGGCGATCTGCTTCTTCATGAGAGGCACCCAGAGGTCGAACGAGTGCAGCTTGTCGCACTCGACAAGTGCGTCCGCCACCACGCCCTTCGTGTCGCGCGCGATCTCCGCCTGCGCCTGCTGCACCGAGCCAGGCCCGCGCATCTGCATCTGCCAGCGCGCAACCTTCGACTGTATCTGCTTCTGGCCGGCGGCAAGCACGCCCTGCACGCGCATCATCTGCGCCTTCACGCGCCTCTGCAGCATCATGCCGGCCACTGCGTTCGACACAACGAACGCCAGAACGCCGAAGAACGCGCTCCAGCCGTAGCCGAACACGTCCCCAAGCCAAAGGCCCACGCCGGTCAGCATTCCGAACAGGGCCGTCAAGACAACAGTAAGCATCTTATGACATCCTCCTAGTCTCCATCATCTTCAAACATCCACCAACTACATTGCGCGCCACGAGCATCATTTCGGGCCGCGCAGCACGATTCTGTCGATGAGCGTGCGCGCATGCCGCTTCGCCTGGTCCTTCAGGCCCACGTCCTCGCCGAACTCCGCCTGGACGTCAAGCTCGGAGAGGTCGTGCACCAGCCAGTCGCAGCCAGAGAAGTCCTGCTGGCACGAGCTCTGGCGGTCCACGCCGATTATGTGCATGCCAGCCGCGCGCCCGGCGGCAACGCCGGCGGTGGAGTCCTCCACCACCACGCATTCGCTGGCATCGACGTCAAGCATGGTCGCGGCCTTGAGGAAGCCGTCCGGCGCAGGCTTGCCGCGCGCGTAGTCCTCAGCGCCGAGAACGAACCTCACGAGGCCGGAGACGCCGCACGTGGAAGCAGCCTTCACCACGTCCGCGTGGGGCGAGCCGGACACTATGACGCACGGCGCGAACTTCGCCACCTTGCGCAGGAACGCCACGGCGCCCGGAATGACCTGCGACTCCGGATTCTCCGTAAGCGCCCTGTTGTACGGGCGCAGCGTCTTCGCGTCCTCAGTCGGGTTGGAATTGCCGAGCTCGGGATATGCAGCGTGGAGCGCGGCGTCGATGTCGGGCCAACTTCGGCCGTAAACCAGCTTGAGCACGTCGTCGTATGCCGCCTTCTGGCCGCGGTCGGCCAGCCAGTCAATGATCGCCACAGTCCAGGCGCGCTCCGTGTCCATAAGCGTGCCGTCGAGGTCGAAGAGAAACGCCGCCGGCTTCATTTGTCCTTCCCGCAGCACTTCTTGTACTTCTTGCCGCTGCCGCACGGACAAGGATCGTTGCGCCCGACCTTCGGCTCCTCGCGCCTGTAGGTGGGATTCTTCTCGATTGTGCCGTCGATGAAGCGCCACTCGCCGTCGATGCGCTTGAAGTAGGAGTGCTCGCGGTGCTCGCACTGCTGTCCGTTCGCGGAGTAGCGGGCGACGAACGCCACCTCGCCCTCCTCGTCGTCCTTGCCGCCGCGCTCTGCTGACAGCACCTCGAGGCCGTGCCACTTGGCGGACGTCGACCAGTCGCGCGTGGTCTTCTCGTCGAACTCGCTTCGGGCCTCGGGACCAGACGACGCATACAGAAATTCCACATTGCCGACGGCGTACGCGCTGTAGCGCGCGCGCATCAGCTCAACGGCGGTGTCGGCCTTGCGCTCGCCGCCGAGAATGGGCCCGCAGCATTCCCCATAGGTTTTGCCGCTGGCGCATGGACAAAGTTCATCGTTTTTCATGCCCCTATTTTACCAAAAAATCTTCCCGCAGAAAAGTGCCTGACGCATTTTTTAGTGCCTAGTGCATAATGCTTAGTGCATAGTGCCTAGGTCGCAAAAGGAGCTCATTCCACCACTTCGAGAACTAGGTCGCGAGAGGCGGGCATGTCGGGTCCGATTACGATGGCATCGCGGACAAGCCGGGCCGCTTCTTCGAGCGCTCCGCCACGCGTGGCCGTTGCAAGGCGCGCAAGTTGTACGCCAACCTCCACGCGGTCGCCGCTGGCGACGCCAAGATCAACACCCGCAAGGAAGTCGACTGCCTCGTCGGACCGCGCGCGCCCCGCTCCAAGCAGAAACGCAGCCTCCGCCACGCCGCGCGCGTCTATGGACTGCACATATCCGCTCTCTCCCGCCGTCACATCCGCCGCCTCCACAGGCGCAAGGCGCGACTTGGCGAACGCCTCCAGGTTTCCGCCGTGCAGTTCGACCATCCGAGCGAAGCGACGGTACGCATCGCCGCTCACAAGTTTCCTGCGGCATTCGGCCCGCGCCTCTTCCAGCGGCGCGCCCTTGGCAAGCGACACCATGCGCGCCGCAAGCTCCACAGAGAGCGTCTCGACGTCGAAAGCACGGCTTTCGCACTTCAGCACGTCGATCGCCTCCTGCACCTCGTTGGCGTTGCCCACCGCAAATCCAAGCGGTTCGTCCATCACTGTCACGAGCGCGCACGCCTTGCGTCCCGCGCCCTTTGCGCCGTCGACAAGAGCGCGGGCGA
>CAMIVJ010000221.1 GCA_946401765.1 uncultured bacterium
GGCGCGCCGGACGACAACCGCCAGTCGCTCTACTTCATCACGAAGTCGATGACCGAGGATGGACGCTTCCTCCTCTTCAACTACACTGTCGGCAACGAAAAAAAGCCGAAGCGCAGCCCGAAGATACTGATGGTCGCCGACCTCCTCAACGACACGGTGAAGCCCGTCGCCCGGGCGGAGAAAATCAGCCGCGAGAACATCGAGAGCCGCACGCCGTTCGTGGGAGATCCCTTCATCGAGTGCAAGGAAAACTATATCGTGTTCGGAAGCCCCAAGCTCGGCGGGTTCTTCCGCTGCGACCTCGCCGAGCCGTCGAAGGCCGTCAAGCTGTGCGGACTTCCGAAGGGACTTGACGACGGCGAATACAAGGCCGATCGCTACTACACGCATCTCACGCTCACGAAGGACAGAAAGCGCGCGTTCCTAGACACGTCGCTTGTGAACGCCGCCGGGAAGCGCCGCTGGGTGCAGGGGATGCTGGACCTCGCAACAGGTGATTTCGACAAGTGGGGCGAGACTCCGTTCTGCTGCAACCACGGGCAGGTCAACCCGGCGGACGACACGCTTGCGATGTGCGCCTGGGAGGCGTGCTGGGAGAAGGACGGACAGGAATACCGGAAAAAGACCGGCTGGTATCCGCGCATGTGGCTGATGCGCAAGGGCTGGCGCGAAATGATCCCCGCGAAGGACCGCAACTTCGCCTCGCACGAGATATGGGACGACGACGGCAAGGGCTTCAGCTGGTGCGGACGGCCTGGCGACTACGTGTACCACCATGACCTTGCGACGGGCAAGCAGGAGCGGTGGTGCGGCATAAGCGGCGCAAGGCACAACTATATTTCGCCCGACAAGAAATACGTCGTGTGCGACGATGCGCCGGAGAGGTGGTGGCGCGGTTGCAAGTGGCGCGTCGGGTTCTGGAACCGCGAGACGGGAAAACACGTGTGGCTTTACTCGACGCGCCCCGCGCTCATGCCGCAGGATAACCAGAGCAGGTTGCATCCCGATCCGCATCCGCACTTCGTCATGAACGCGAAGTACGTCGTGTGCACCGCAAACAATGCCGACGGGCACATGGATCTTTACGTGACGCCAGTCGCGCAGATGGTGAAGATGACAAGTGCGGAATAAGGTTGGGTGGGCAATGAAGAACGCGGTGCTTGTGATTGGACTGGCTGTGTGCGGGCAGCTGACGGCGGGGACGTGCGTGATGGAGTCCGCGCGGAAGATTCCGCTCGTGAAGGAGGCGGACGTGCTTGTGGTGGGCGGATCGTCGGGTGCGGTTTCGGCGGCGCTCGCAGCGAAGTTCGCCGGAGCGTCCGTATATCTCGTCGCGCCGCGTCCGTACCTTGGCGAAGACATCGCGGGCACGCTGCGGCTCGGCCTCGCGGACGGCGAGACGCCTGACGCCGAGCTCGCGCAGGAACTGTGGCTAGACCGTTCGACCACGGTGCCATTTGCCTACAAGGCCGACGCGCCCTCCATCGCTCCGCATCTGGACAAGAACAACACGATCCTCTCCGACGGCAAGGCCGACGACGTAGTTCACGGCTCGGTGCAGTACGACGTGCCCAAGGTGAAGATCAACATGGACTTCGGCGAGGATCGGCTCGTGGAGTCTGTGGAGCTTGTGAGCTTCACGCGCAAGGACGACTTCGCCGTGGCGAGCGCACGCCTCGTCACGAGCACGGACGGCAAGAACTGGTCGAGTCCCGTCCAGCTTCAGCAGGTTTCTGGCGGTACGGGGTACCAGATTTGGCGGGCGCCGCTCAGCGGGAAACTCATCCGATACGTTGGCCTCGCGGCGTTTCGCGGCGAAGGATGCAAGCGGATGCTGCTTGGCGAGATCACGTTCCGCACGGATGGCTGGGCGCGCCTACGCATCCCCACGCCGCTCATGGTGAAGCAAACGTTCGACCGCGCGCTGCTCACGAACGGTGTGGAGTTCATCACGGGATCGTACGTGACGGACGTTCTGCGCGACAAATCGGGCGCGGTTGCGGGCGTTGTGATCGCGAACCGCAGCGGACGCCAGGCCGTCAAGGCGAAGACAATCGTCGACGCCACTGAACGCTCGACGGTGGCGCGCCTCGCGGGTGTGCCGTTCACGCCATATCCCGTGGGCGAGCATGCCTTCACGCGTATCGTCATTTCGCTGGACCGTCCAGAGGCGCCTGGCATGACGACGCGTCTTCTCCCGGGCGAGTACCGCACCAGCGGGCGTGGCATTCGCAGCAAGACTGGCCGAGCATGGGAATGCACGATGAAGATACCGATGAAGGACGGATCATTCGCATCCTTTGCCGAAGCCGAGCAGATCGCGCGAGACCGCACGTTCACGAAAGGGTTGCTGGATTCGGCCGACATGCTTTTCCAGGTGCCGCCGGACCGCGCAGCGGGCAGCGTGCCGCACGTGTTCGTGCTGGGGTGGGGAATGCGTCCGCTTGCGTTCATGCGAAAGGGCGCAGAGGTGGGCGCATCCGCCGCGCGCGATGCGGCGGCTCGCCGTCGGGGAAGCGAAACTCTTGTCGCTTCTCGTAGGCTTGAAGCGGCGGGGGCGCCGATTTCCAGATTTGAGATATGCGAAGCGTTGAATGGTCTGCGTCCGTTCGACAAAGGATTGCCCACGGTCGAATCGCCTGCGGGGCCGTTGCCCGTCCTGGGCGAATATGACGTTGTGGTGGTGGGTGGCGGCACGGCCGGCGCGCCCGCGGGCATCGGCGCGGGAAGGCGCGGAGCGAAGACGCTCATCGTGGAATACCTCTACGGACTTGGTGGCGTGGGGACTCTCGGCATGATAGGAAAATACTGGTACGGCAACCGCGTGGGTTTCACATCAGAGCACGACAAGGGAGTGAAGGAGCTTGGCGCGGCGGTGCATGTGGTCGGCAAGCGCGAATGGTGGCGGCGCGAGAACCGCGCGGCCGGCGTTGAGATGTGGTTCGGCGCGATGGCGTGCGGCGCGGTGGTGCGGGAGGGCCGCGTGGCGGGCGTGGTGGTGGCGACGCCACAGGGGCGCGGCGTGGTGCTTGCGAAGGATGTGGTGGACGCGACTGGCAACGCAGACATTGCGGCCGCCGCGGGCGCGCGCTGCGAGTTTCTTGGCGCTGGCGAGATTGCGCTTCAGGGTGCCGGCCTCTCCGAGCGCCGTCTCGGCGAGAGCTACATCAACTCCGACTGGGGCTACGTGAACGACGGCGACGCGGTTGACCAGTGGCTCTTCTCCGTGCGTGGGCGCATGGGCGCGTCGAAAGGCACGTGGGACGTTTCGCAGGCGACTGAAAGCCGCGAACGCCGCCGCATCGTGGGCGCGGTCGTGGTGTCGCCGCTCGACGTGGTGAACGAGCGCACGTTCCCCGACACCATCGTTCAGGGTCGCAGCGACTTCGACAGTCACGGTCCGTCCATCGCCGACATCTGCTACGTAAGCGAGGCGAATGGGAAGAAGATCTACGGCGTGAACGTGCCGTACCGCGCGATTCTGCCGGAGAAGTTGGACGGTCTCGCGGTGGTAGGCCTTGGCATAAGCGCGCACCGCGACGCGCAGCCGCTCATGCGCATGCAGCCGGATGTGCAGAACGCGGGCTATGCGGCAGGCGTGGCGGCGGCGATGGCCGCCGAGAAGGGTACGGAGCTGCGCGCGATCGACGTGAAGGCGCTCCAGCGGCACCTTGTGGAGAAGGGCGTGATTCCGGAGGAGGTCCTCTCGTGGGAGGACAATGCGGGCGTGGACGCGGAGCGCATGCTTGCGGCGGTGCGCGACATGGGCGATGGCTACAAAGGCGTTTCCATCGTTCTTTCCGACCCCGAGCGCGCCGTGCCTGCGCTGCGCGCCGCCTATGCGAAGGCGAAGACCCCGAGCGCGCGACTCGTGTACGCGCACGTGCTTGGCATCCTCGGCGACGCGACGGGCGCAGAGACTCTTGCAAGGCAGGTGAGCGGACGCGATGCGCCGATCAAGATCAACGTGCATGGGCTTTCGGCGTTCGGGCGGCGGATGAGCGAGCGCGACAGCCTGATCGTGGCGCTCGGGCGCACTCGCAGTCCGCTCGCGCTAGGGCCTCTTCTCGCCGAACTTGCGAAGGTCGACGCGAACACGCAGCTAGCGCATGTGCGCGCGCTCGCGCTTGCGCTGGAGGCGTTGCGAGAGCCTCGTGCCGCGCCGGCGATCGCGGAGGTGCTCGCGAAGCCGGGAGTGTCCGGCTGGGCACGTACTGGTGCGGCGGCCGTGACGCCGTCCGGCGGATTCGGCTCGAGCAACGAAAACAGGCGCTGCCTGCGCGAGCTGCACCTCGCCCGCGCGCTCTACGCGTGCGGCGACCACGAGGGCGTGGCGAGGAAGATATTCGAGGCCTACGCCGCAGATGGACGCGGCGTCTTCGCGCTCCACGCGCGTACGGTTCTTGGACGTCGGCAATGAATGTACAAACAGAAAGGATCATTAGACGATGAAGAAGAAAATGATGCAGCTAGGCGCCGTGATGCTGGCCGTAGGCCTTGCGTTAACGGCTGTGGGCGCGCGGCATGGCGCCGCGGCGCAGAGTTCCAGGGTTCGGCCGGCAGAGGTGAAAACCGTCGCCAAAGTCGTAGAGGTGGCAAAAGACGGGGAATACACCAGCAAGGACGAAGTGGCCGCATACGTGCGCAAGTTTTCCGGTGCGTTGCCGAAGAACTTCATCACGAAGCGCCAGGCCCGCGAACTCGGCTGGCAGGGTGGCCCGCTAGAGCCATACGCGCCAGGCAAGTCGATCGGCGGCGACAGGTTTGGAAACTACGAGCGTCGGCTCCCGGCGCTGAACGATGGATTCTACAAGGAATGCGACATCGACACCAAGGGCAGGCCCAGAGGCGCGAAGCGGCTCGTATTCACGTCGAAAGGCAAGCGCATCTACTATACCGACGACCATTATCGTACATTCAAGGAGGTCAAATGAAAAGCAATTCGAGCAATCCGAAAAAGAAAGTGTTCACCGTCGATCTCACCGGCGTGAGAAGCGCCGCGAGGATGCATGCGGCGATAGCAGGCGCGCTGCCGCTGCCAGAGCACTACGGACGCAATCTTGACGCCTTCTACGACGTCCTCACCGAATACGGCGGCAACTGGAAGATCGTTTTCAAGCACGCCGGCGCAGTGGCGAGAGGCCTGCGCGCCGTCTGCGCGGATGCGATGACAGAGACGCCGGGCCTCGAGATCGTGTTCGAGCCTTGACTCTAAGGGATGTAAAAAAGATTGCTGGGCCCAGTTTCAGATGGGAAATCCTGTTGCGTTATGATAAAGATTCTGTTTCTGTGCCACGGGAACATTTGCCGGTCGCCGATGGCGGAGTTCGTGATGAAGGAACTCGTCAGAAGGGCGGGCAGGGGCGACATCGTGGTCGAGTCCGCCGCGCTGCACACAGACGAGATCGGGAGCGACATCCACTACGGCACCCGCAGGAAGTTACTGGCAGAGGGAATCCCGTTCGCGCCGCGTCGCGCATGGCTGCTGAATGCCGCGA
>CAMIVJ010000222.1 GCA_946401765.1 uncultured bacterium
AACTCCGGTAACAAAAGGATGATGAGACAGAATTGACGTATGAAAAAGGGACAAACAATAGCCTTGACGGACATGACCGGGATGCGGTATCCTAGACGCCAGCCGAAAGGAGACATGACATGACGAAAAGAGCCGTGTTTGCGTTGCTGACGGCCGGCGCGCTCTGCGCCCCCGCTGCGGAAGTGAAGATAGACTTCTCCAAAGCCGTCGGGCCGGTGAAGCCCGTGAACGGCGTGGGGCAGCCGCCGCTCGTTGGCAAGCTGGCGGACTACCCGATGTTCCACTACCTCAAGGAGGCCGGCATCCCTTACTCGCGCCTCCACGACGTGGGTGGTTGGCTCGGCGGCGGACCCTTCGTGGACATCCCCGTCGTCTTCCCGAACTTCGACGCCGACGAGAACGACCCGAAGAGCTACCGCTTCGCCTACACGGACTCCCTTTTGAAGGCGCTCGACAAGTGCAACGTGGAACCATTCTTCCGCCTCGGCGTGACGATCGAGAACTTCGTCTCGCGCGGCTATCCGCCAATAAACATCCTGCCGCCCAAGGACTTCGCGAAGTGGGGACGCATCTGCGAACACGTGATCCGCCACTATACCGAGGGCTGGGCCGACGGTTTCAAGATGAAGATCACGTACTGGGAGATATGGAACGAGCCAGAGAACCACCCCGATGACAAGTGGAACCCGATGTTTCGTGGTCCATTTTCCGAGTACATTCGTCTCTATGGCACTGTTGCGCCATACCTGAAGGCAAAGTTCCCGCATCTGAAGATCGGCGCATATGGCAGCTGCGGCTACTACGCGGGTGTCGGGTCCGACAACGTCCCCGCAGCCAACTCCTCGCCGCGCACGAGATACTTCGTAGAGTGTTCTCACAGGTTCCTTGCGGCGGTCCGCGACAACAAGTGGCCCCTCGACTTCTTCTCCTACCACTCATACTCCGCCCCCGCAGAGGCGATGCGCCAGGTGCGCTTCGCGGACGAGCATCTCAACCAGTACGGCTTCACCGCCGACAAGTGCGAGCGCATCTTCAACGAGTGGCTCCCCTACGTGGGCCACAAGAACCTCGGCTCGGCTCTCCAGGCGGCCGGCGTCGCCGCCGAGCTCCTCGCCCTCCAGAACGGCCCTTGCAACGTCGCATGCATCTACGATGCGCGCTGCGGCATAGGTGACTACTCGCCACTCTTCAACCCGCTCACCTACAAGCCGCACAAGGCGTACTACGCCTTCACCGCCTTCAACGAGCTGCGCAGGCGCGGCACCGCCGTTGCCGTGCAGACGACCGGCTGCAAGAACCTGTACGCCGCCGCCGCCAAGGGTAAGAAGGATGCCGCCGTCATGCTGGCGAACGACTCTGACAAGCCGATCACGCTCGCATGCGACTTCCAGGGCCGTTCCGTTTCATCCTGCCGCATCACGGACAACGACCGCACTGACGTCTCAATCCCGTTCCCATCCGAACTTCCTCCCCGCTCTTTCCTCGTCGCCATCATTCAACAATAATACGCCGCGATTGTGGTATAATTCGCGGCTGGAATTTTTAGGTTTGCCCGTTGTCGCGAACGGAGTGGAGGTTGAACCAGCTCAGCTCGATGTGCATATGCCAAGAACTGGATAGTCGTCGATCTGCGCGCACGAGGCACCGCATATGTCAACGACGCGGGACCATTGCGAATGTTCAAGGAGGGGCGCGTCAAGGACCTGTCGCAGGTCGTCTTTGATGCCGTGTGATGCCATCTACGGCCTGTCACTGCATAAAATCAACGGGCCACCCCAAGAACTGTTCCGCCGAAAGTTAGCCTGTTGAGCGCTTGCATCCCAAAGGGCGAATTTGCTAAAATGTTGGTGCTGAATGAGTGGCGCGACAGCTTCGCAGACGAAAGGAGACAAAAGCATGAAAAAAGCAATGGCAATGATGATGGCGTCCGTGGCATTGTGCGCCTTGCCAGGGTATGGCGAGCACACAATGGTTGGCGCGTGGGCATTGGCGACAAGCCCCGACAAGGCATGCTTTGTAGTGACAAACAGGATGGTGTGGGCGCTGCAGAACGGCTGCTGGAGGCCGTCGCCTTATGCCGGAGAGTCCATGATGGGCCATAATAGCGTGTCCTTCAGATTGATTGGCGATGCGACCGCGCCTTCCGTGCGGAATGTATTGTTCTATTTCCCCGAAGATTGGCGTGCAGAGTTGCTCGAGGACTGCATAAAGGCCGGCGCGTCCGTGAAGAAAGGCGACGTTATCTGGGCCTTGCAGGAAGGCGAGGACGCCAACATGCGATTGACCAGAGCTAGTAAGATCGTCAGGGCCAAGATGCCGGATTGGAGCAAGGTGCTTGACGAGAAGCGTTATCATGGCTGCTGGAAGCTCGTCGGCCGCAAGAGCCGCGAGGGCAGGGATGGGGAAGTGCCCGAAGGGGAGAAGTATCTGCTGAAGATCCGGGAAGATCGCACGGCGGTCCAGTACTTCTGCAACATGAAGCCAACTGAATCGAAGCCCGAACCTTATCTGATCAGACCGCTCCTTCCAGTGGAAGGTGGACTGAGATTTGACTATAGGGAAGAATACAAGGAACATGACGATCCGCTGAACTGCAGAGTGGATGGTCTGTGGCTTGATGCTGATGGACGGCTAGTCAATTATTATTACGACGGTTTGGAGATTCTGGTCCGGACAACGGAGAAGTTCGACGATCCCATCGACAAGCGCCTGAAGATGATGTCCGACAAGGCATTCCATGGCGTGTGGGGAGTCAGCGTCGAGTTCAACATCATGGTCTTTGTGTTTGACCGAAGCGGAAGAGGGTACATGAGCGGTTTTATGTCATTGGTTCCATTCACGTGGAAGGCCAAGGAGAATGGCGTCATCCACGGCGTGTTTGACAAGGAGCTTATGATGATTGCAGATCCCGAGTTCCCCGTGGAATTCGACTGCCGCTATGATCCGAAGAAGAACGCAATGCACGTGGATCTTCCCACTAGCCGGGACAACAACGTGGAGGGCAGAGTGAAGAGGCTGCCGTTCATGTCATGGGATGCAAGAGTGGACGAGGTGTTCGCCCGTGTCGAGGAATGCAAGAAGTCTCCGCAATGGCGCATGGAATTTGAAAGACGGAAAAAAGAGATCGAGGAATTCAAAGCCAGAAAAAGATCTAAGTGAACGCGCCGCGTTTTACGATCCAGGAGCATGTCAATGCCTGACGCCAAATACAGATCGACATTCGAGACGCTGCGCCGGGAAATCATGCTTGGGAAGTTCGACGCAAGCAGGAAATTCTCGAGCGAGGGCCAGTTTTGTCGCAAGTGGCAAAACCTACTTGTTTGTTTCACGCAAAGTACGCTAAGTTCGCAAAGTAACTTTAAAAGCGAACCTTCGCGTACTTCGCGAACTTGGCGTGAGATATGTGTGGGGGTTTGCAATTACCTCTGAGAAAGGAGAAAAGCGATGAGTAGCAAATGTTTGATCTGGTGCGTGGCCGCTTTGGCGGCGGGTTTCGCGCGTGGCGATGAACGTTGACCTTCCGAAGGGGCGCATGGCGCGCGTTGAAGCGGATGTCTCCGCCGGCGTGCTGGGCGTGAGAACGTGGTCCCGCGGCTCGCTTTTTCTGGTTCGATGAGAACCAAAATGATATAATGTCCACATGAACATCAAAGGACATAAAACGATTCTGCTGGCTGCAATTGCGCTGTCGATGGGCGTTGTGTGGGACTGCTGTGACGGCGCCACGCCGAAGCGCCGCGCTTTGCGTGTCGCCTGCATCGGCGACTCCATCACGTATGGCCTCGGCCTTGCCGACCGAGACAGGGAGTCGTATCCCGCGCAGCTGCAGAGGATGCTGAACAAATGGTTCCCGCGCAGTTTCGAGGTGCGTAACTTCGGCAGCAGCGGACGCGGCATCTATCTAGATTCAATGCGTGGCGCGGAGAAGCGCGGCTACCGCTGGATGAAGGAACACAAGGCCGCGCTTGAATGGAAACCCGACATAGTGGTGTGCAACCTGGGCATAAACGACTGCGGCGAATATATCAAGGAATTTACGGGCGGCAGAGAGCGCGGCCAGTTCATAGAAGACTATCTTGCGCTGCTTCTCGACTACTCGTTCGACAACCCATCCAGACGATCCCCCGCCATGAGGAAGATATACCTCTGGAGCAAGCTCGCGCCGCTCGCTGAAAAGCAGAGGTTCCACCGCAGCCCGGAGCCATTCCTGATGCAGAGGGACATTGAGTATATTGCCGGTAGCATGAGCCACAACACCAAATGCCAAACTTCCTGCATCGATTTGCAGGAGCCATTGCGCGAGAAGATGGACGAGATCTTCGCCCATGACGGCATACACCCGAACGCCGAGGGTGCAGGCATCATCGCTGAAACGGTCTTCAAGGCGATAATCGACGGGGAGGCGCGAGAACGTTCATATTCATGGCCGTCTGACAGGTTGGAACTGCCGGACGATGTGCGGGAACGCTGCGAGACGTGGCTGTGCGCAGGACAGTCCAACATGCAGAAGGGCTGGGGCGAGTTCAACGCGACACCAGAGGAGAAGGCGCGCGTGAAGTGCGAGATGGCGCGACTTGCGAAAGTTGATGTTCGCTTCTGGGACTTCAATGACGGCAGCTGGACGAAGCTGACTCCAACGAACGCTTTGAACAAGTGTGCGTTCGGCGTTAGCTTCGCCATTCGCCGTGCGGAGGCTACGGGGAAGGCGGTGGCGATTCTCTACGTCGCGGCTGGCGGCGCGCCGACGGAGTCGTTCCTCTCCGAGGCGACGATGTGCGCCATTGGCAAGGACGGCAAGCCGCTTTATCCGCACCTCGCGGCGATCGCGACGAACCGCCACCGCCTTGACAAGAACAAGGACTTCCCGTGCAAGTGGGTTGCGAGGGAGTATCCGCGCCGCAGAGGCAACAGCGAGGAGGCGCGCTGGTGGCCGGTGTCGATGATGTACGGCCACGGGATCAGGCGCATCAAGGATTGCGGAATCAAAGTCGATGGAATCCTGTGGTACCAGGGCGAGTCGAATGCGACGGCGAATGTCGCGCCAGACGTGCCGCTCGCCGATGACTACATGCTGGAGACGAATCTTGCCATCATAGATCAGCTGCGCGGCGAGAGGAAGATCCCGTTCCTCATGATTGGCCTGCCGAAGATGAACCGTCCGTGGGGGCCCTACCGCGCCGCGCAGAGGAAGGCGTGCGAAAAGAAGGGCGCGATCTACGTGGACACCTTCGCCGCTGGTCTTGGCGACGAGCGCGACGTGCACCCGCGCGACAAGATTCCGTTCGCCGAGCTCGCCCTGCGCGCGCTAAAATAAATTTAAATACCCCCTTGCGCGGTACGCGGGGATTTGCTATACTATTTCCGCTTTCGACGCAATGGGCTCATCGTTCATCGGTTAGGACCTCGGACTGTCGATCCGAAGAGGGGAGTTCGATTCTCCCTGAGCCCGCCATTCAAGACCGCCTTCACGGCGGTTTTTCTTTTTCCCAAAACCACGA
>CAMIVJ010000223.1 GCA_946401765.1 uncultured bacterium
TGATGGATCCGCAGGGGCAGGTTATTGCCTTTACCCCCACTGAGGCAGCAGGCAAGAAGAAAACGACGTGGACCATGACCATGGAACTAGGCGAAAATGGTGACCTGAATATCTCCATGGTCGGAAATATCGAACCTGTGGCCGTTATTTTCAAGGACGGTGCGGTCGAAATGTGCGGACCGGGGAGCACGTTCAAGTACATCGCCGACTTCTCCTTTAAGGCATCCGAACTCGATAGAATCTCCAAGCTCGACTTTTCGGAATACGACAACACGGCCCTCAATGACCGCATTGACAGGGAGAAACCCGAGCAGATGTACGAAGGTGCAATCGATCTCATCCCGAAGAAGTTCCAGCTCGACGCCGACATCCACGTTGACCTGCAGTCGAATTTCATGTAACCGCACATCTTAAAACAAAGAGGAAGACGCAATGCCAGTAGGTCAGAACGCAAAAAAGGCAGAGGCAAATTTTTTTTGCGAGCTGCCGATCCAGATGTTCATGGTTGGCATTGTTGCGGCATGGGTGCTTGCGCCGTCGTATGCACTAGCTCGAGAGTACTTTGTTTCTCCAGTCGGTGACGATGTAGCGGAAGGATCCTCCGCAAAGCCATGGCGCACGATCCAGCGTGCGGCGGATGTGGCGCAGCCAGGCGACGTGGTGACGATCCGCGGAAACCGCATCCACCACAACGGCGGATTGGCGGGAATCTGGCTCGACTGGATGGCGCAGGGCACGCGCGTCTCTGGCAACACGCTCTGGCTGAACAAGTGCGATCTCTTCTTCGAGGTCGACCACGGCCCGATTCTCGTGGAGGGCAATACCTGCCTTTCGTCTGTGGCGGCAAGGACATGTTCGCAGGGTATTGCCTACGTGGGCAACAGGATGTGGGGCAGGTTCGTCACGTTCAACGAGCAGCGCTGCACGCCCGTCTTCAAGCCGCACTCCGTGACGCTCGACTCGATCGACCGCGTGCCGTGCGGGAGCGGCGGGCACGTTTTCATCAACAACGTCCTTGCGCATGACCCGCATTTTCCGAAGGAGCTCTTCCCTAGCCGGTTCGAGGACAACTGGATGATTCCGGCCGAATGCTGGAAGGGGAACGAGATGACGGGCGAGTGCGAGATTACGCCGCCCGCAGGGTCGAAGAGGCCCGACTTCAAGCCGGTTGACGCGAAGCGCTTTGGCAAGCCCATATTCGTGGACCAGGAATTCCCCGAACCGATGTTATGCAAGCCCCGGCTATGAGATAAGGAGATGAAATGAAGAAGATGAAAAAAGTAGTTACGGCAATGGTTGCGATGGTTGTGGTCGCAGCTAGTGGAAAAAACCTAGTCGTGAACGGCACGTTCGATTCGGGCGAGTTGTCGTCTTGGACTCGAAATGACACAACTGGAAAGGCGGGCAAGCAGGGAAAGGTGGCCGTGTTTCCGGCCGGCAACAATTCTTGGGTGGATGGTGCGCTAGGTGGCAAGGCGCTCGTCGTCCAGAGTTTCAACAGTCGCGACAATATCTGGCTCGACTCAACCGATTCGTATGTGCAGCAGTCCTTCAACGTGGACGAGCCAGGCAGATACAGTCTCACGTTCAACTACGCAGGAAGGGGCCACCGTGACGACAAGTATTGGGTTCGCGCATCTTGTCGCGTGCGTGTGATTCAAGATGGCGAAATTGATGGCAAGGCGATCTACGACGAAGCATTCACACCTGTGACGAAGTCCTCGTACGTCAAGTACGAAGGCATGGTGGAAATTACGAAGCCAGGCAGATATCTGCTTCAGTTCTTCATGCCGCAGCCGGTCGGTACCGAGCCTGAGGCATGCGACAAGTGCGTGGTGATCGACAATGTGTGCTTTGAGCGATTCGGCGGGCGTGAGGCGACCACTCTGTCATTTGAACCGCGTGGCGACGAAGACCGCACGGCGGAGGTGCTTGCGGCGGTTAAGAGCGGCGCGGCGCTGCGCTTCGCGAAGGGCGAATACCATTTCCGCTCGCCGACGAAACTGTACTACTACATATCCAATCATGACAACCCGCAGCCGCACAGCGTGTTTCTGCCGATCATTAACGTGGAGGGCATGACGATGCGCGGCGACGGTGCGGTATTCTTGTTCCATGGAAGCGGAGTTGGCCTTACGCTCATGGATACGCGGCGCGTGACGCTGAAGGGGATTGCGTTCGAGTGGGCGCGTCCACCATTCTCGGAGGCGAAGGTGGTGTCGTTTGACGGCAAGGGCGCTGTCCTGAAGCCGGATCCGGTGCGATTCCCTCTGGCCGTGGAGAATGGGCGGCTGATCGCCGTAGGCGAGGGATGGAAGAACCACATTCCGCTCATCGAGGCGTTCGCAGGAGACTCGCTTGATCCAATCATGGGAATAAACGGCATGGGCAGGGCGGCGGAGCTCGGCGACGGTACGATACGCGTTGAGAATGGCAGGTGGCGGATGGCACGTCCGCTGCGCCCGGGCGACATTGCGCTCATGCGCAGCCCCTACAGACCGAGCCCGGGGATTTCGCTCTGCCGCGCGCACGACACGCTCATGGAGGACTGCACCTGGCATGGAGGCGACGGCATGGGACTTGTCGCGCAGAGATGCGAGAACGTGACGATCCGCGGCAGCGGCAAAGCGTCCGATCGCACGTCCGGCGCGTTCGCCCGCAAGGGGGCTGGATATGCGACCGCGCTTCAGGCGGACGCCACGCACTTCTCGAACTGCAAGGGGTGCGTTCTTGTGGAGAACAGCTTCTTCGAGGCGACGGTGGATGATGCAATCAACGTGCATTCCACTTGCCTCAGGATCGAGAGCGTTCCTAAACCGGATACGCTTGTCTGCCGCTACATGCATGGACAGTCCACTGGCTTTGATGTGTTTTTGCCGGGCGAGCGTCTTCGCTTCATCAAGGCGTCCACGCTTGAGCCAGGATTCGAGACCGTCGTTAAGAGCGCGAGAATCACTGATCACCGCCATGCCATCATCACGCTTGCCGAACCGATGCCGCAGGGGTACGCGCCTGGCGACGCGGTGGAGAACGCCGACTGGCAGCCGTGCGTCGTGTTCCGCAACAACATCGCACGCAATATCTGCGCGCGGGCGGTACTGCTCACGACGCCGGGCAAGGCGGTCATAGAAGGGAACCTTTTCGACCATGGGTCATCGCAGGTGATCCAGCTCGAGGGCGATGCGAGCGGATGGTACGAAAGCGGCGCGTGCCGCGACGTGACGATTCGGAACAACGTCTTCCGCAACTGCGCGTTCCTGCACGGCGAGGGCATCATCCAGATCCGGCCGAACCTCAGGGACATCAAGTCGCAGAAGGAGCGCTACCACCGCAACATCGTCATTGAGCGCAACCGCTTCGAAACACCAAGGATTCCGCTCCTGCGCGCGTGTTCGGTGTCAAACCTCGTATGGCGCGACAACGAGGTGATATACACCGACAGTTTCCCCGCGCGCGGAAAGGAGCCGTTCGTGATCGACTATAGCGAAGGCGTGGAAATCGACGGCTCGCGCCGCATGCCGTCTCGGTGATGCCCAATGACGCTGGGGGGCTTGACGTGAATACATAATAATGGTATCATTTGCAAACGAAACAGCTGTTAACGAAACGGGCGTTAAGGAATGATGGTGAGAAGGAGGAAACAGTGAAGTTTTTTGGACGAGAGCAGGAATTGAAGGAACTGAGAAAAGTAAGGGATCTTTCTTTTGATAGGTCTCGTTTTACGGTTTTGACTGGTCGCAGAAGGGTTGGAAAGACGGAACTTTCACGTGAGGCGTTTGATGACGGGAAGACGCCGTATCTGAATTTGCCGATTACGCGGCAGCCAGAAGTGACGCTATGCGCGCAGTTGCAGGAAGAGGCCGAGCGCGTGCTCCATATTGGAATCCATGGAACGTGCATGAGGTTCGGCGATTTATTCCGCGAACTGATGAAGGAGGCGGAGAAGCGTCCTTACACGCTCGTTCTCGATGAGTTCCAGGAGTTTGACCGCACGAATCCAGGCGTCTACGGCGACATCCAGCATGTCTGGGACGAGTATCACAACAAGACGAAGCTGAATTTGGTAGTCAACGGCAGTATCAATCGTTTGATGAACAAGATATTCTGCGACGATTCACAGCCGCTCTATGGACGCAATACAGGCACCTTGGCGCTTAAGCCCTTCAGCACGACTCTTCTAAAGGAAATCTTCCGCTTTTACAAACCCGATTATACCAACAGGGACTTGCTTGCGCTCTGGACGGTCAGTGGTGGCGTGGCCCGCTATGTGGATCTGATGATGTCCGCACACGCCTTTACGAAAGAGGCCATGCTTGAAGAAATCTTCTCGATGCTTTCCGCGTACATTCCGGAAGGACGAACCATTCTCGCGGAGGAATTCGGACCCGACTACGGCACGTATTTTACCTTGCTTGCGGCGATTTCCTCCGGGCAGACGACATCCGCCGAAATGAAGAACCTTCTTGGAGTCGATGTCGGCGGTTATCTCGCCAAACTGGAGGAACAGTATTCCATTGTGGTCAAGAAACAGCCGATCTTTGAGAAGACGACGGCGAAGAACTGCCATTTCCTCATCGACGACTGTTTCTTCCGCTTCTGGTTCCGCTTCGTGTACAAGCTCAACTACCTGAACGAGCTTGGAAGGCGGGATCGCATGCTGGAGCTCGCGCGGCGCGATTTCGACACCTTCAGCGGATACGCCCTGGAGCGGTATTTCACGGCAAAGCTCGTGGAGGAGAAACGCTGCACGCGCATTGGCGGCTGGTGGGACAGAAAAGGTGAAAACGAGATCGACATCGTCTGCGAGGACGAGGACGCAGAGACATTGGGATTCTACGAAGTGAAGGTTGATCCTTCGCGCTACGACGCCACGCGTCTCGAAGAGAAGGTCAAGGCGTTCTTTGCCAAAAACCTGGACAAGCAGTCCCTTCAATATGCGATGGGGCTTCTTTCCCTTGACGATATGTAGGAAAAATTGAATGTGTTTGAGGTCGAGTTTGCAAAGGAGAGAAAATGATGAAACATAGATGGATGGCTGTGGCGGCGTTCGCGGCGGTGGTTGCGGCGAGCGGCGCAGTTGAGGTGAGGCAGATATTCCGCGCGGAAAGGTTCCAGCGCGGCGATACGAACGTGTCGCGTCTGCAGGAGATCGACGACGCGAGCTGGATCTGGCACCCAACAGCAGTTGAGCGCGGCGAGGTGGGCAAGTACACCTTCCTGCGCTTCAAGAAGGAGTTTACGGCGGACGCGGCGCCGCTGAGGTTTGATGTAAGCGCGGACGAGCGTTTCGAGCTGCTGCTGGACGGCGCACCGATCGCGTTCGGTCCGCATCGTGGCATCGTCGAGAACTGGCTCTACCAGTCCTACGAGGCGAAGCTCGCGCCGCAGCCAGGCGGCCTCAAGTGGATTGACGCCGCCACGCCGCACCCGAAGGGCATGATTCTCACGAAGCTGCGCTTCGACG
>CAMIVJ010000224.1 GCA_946401765.1 uncultured bacterium
CGCCGTTCGTGCCAGTGTTCGGCCAGACGAGATAGCCCATCGGCGTGGCCGCGAATTCGACGGCCTTGCCCGATTTCAAGAGCACGCCCTTCTCTGCCGCCGCGTTGAGCGTGCAGCCAACGTCGTAGTACGTGCCGGACTGCGCACCGTAGACGGCATCGGAAGCAAGCCCCGTGACCGTTTCAACATCTCGGCTTTCGGGAAGTTCCGTGTTGAACGGATCGAGCGTCCAGAGCGAAGCGTCCGGCCATGTGCCCCAGCAGACCTTCGTTCCTCCAGAACCTCCGCTGCGCAGTGTACGGTTGGCCACAGTGCTACCACGGTTAAACCTAAAGAGTGGAAAGAAGTTCGTCGTCACCACCTGGACGCCGCCGAGGGGTCGCAGCCTCTGGTGTCCATGCGCCTGGCGAAAGTTGGAGCCACGGAACGTTATCGGGGCAAGACCACGCTCGTCGATGACATGTTCAATCAAGCAGTTGTCCGGATTCTCGGCAGCACCGTTGCTGGCCCACGCCATAGCGGACACGGTGGGCGTTCCCTGTATACGGAAATAGAACGGCATGTATCCGCCGACCCATGTTCTGTTGACCCAATACGTACCACCCGAGATTTCATAGCGCGCATGTCCCGATCCGGCCCAAAGGTTGGCATTCGTGTGGATGCCACCCTCCTGGACAAAGCGCGCGGGGCTGCGCCCGTTCAGCCAGCCCTTGCCGTCGGTTGCCAAATTGATATTTCCCGTAACGAGCGTACCCCCTGAAAGGAAAAACGCGTTCGTGATGTTCAGTACATTGCTTTTGTCCGACGGTTCACCCTGATTGAAGAAAGTGATGGCGCTTGTCACATGCCCACCCGACATCCTGCCTGTTCCGCCGCAAATGAACTGAATCCCCGGAGCGTCGATATTGCCGCCGGTTATTTCCAGTGTTCCGCCGTTGCGCACGATGATGTTGGCGGACGCCTGCCATTCGCCTCCGTCCACGATAATTCGCGAGTCGCCAGCCGGAGCGATGTTATAGAGCATCGGTCCCGCAACCGTCTGACCTAGTGTCCGCACCGTTCCATTCGACAAGGCAAAGTATCCCTTGCCGCCATCGTTCCACCCAATCGTCAAGTTGTAGCCGCTGTTCACCTCCAATCGTCCGCCCGTCATGAACACGCCACCTTCGCCGATAGGACTATGCCCAATGTTCAGACCCTTCTGGCCTACCGCTTCGCTGTTTGCGGTTCCCGCGAAAAGAGCGCCGCCGTTTATATGCAGACGGGCATTCTTGCCGTCGGCATTGTAGTTTCCCAGCGTTCTGAATCCGCCAACCTGAATGTTCACGTTTGAGATGCATCCGCCTTCATCAATGCGGAGGACGGGATTGTAAGCTTGTCCGATGCCGAAGCGCACTTCGCAGACATTGGTGATGACGGAATTGACGTATCCGCACCCGCCTTGGTTCCACTGCACGAGAATCCTCGTGCCATGCGTTTTCGGATTGACCCATGCGCCTGTCTTATCGGAAACCATGTTTTTTTCATGCCACCAATAACCGCCGGCGGTGCTGTACGGATTGTCTGTGTCGAACCAGTTGCGGAACGTGGTCAAGTCCCTGTCGGCTATTGCCGTAGAAGTGTTGCTCTCACGCCAGCCACACCAGTTCATCGTGGCGTCATTCTGTGCCGCCGATGCAGACAAGGCAATCAGCCCCATACCCACGATAGTCGCAGCCTTCTTGTGCACTCTGTAGAATGGAGACAATCGCCTCGGCGTTTCAGCCGGTGTAACTTCCTCCACGTCAAACCATGCGTGTGTATTTCCCGCATACGGCTTTCCATCGAGTGTTTTTCTTGTTACCATGGACTTCATCCTTTCTCTCTGCCTGTTCTGCCGAGCTGAGCCTTGCTCTTCAAATCAAGATTAGTATAGCATAACACACTCGTTTATGCATCTCCATATGCGTAAGAATTATATCTCCATTTACGAGATTGTATTGAGGTCGAGAGAGCATATATGGTATAATCAGCGCAAATGGACACGATACTCTATTTCCAGTCTCCGACAAAGACAAGCGCCCCCGACAAAATCGCAGGCGTTCGCCGCCATGCCGCAGCAGCAAACTGGCACGTTCAGGTGGTTGACGGACTTCCATCACCAGCCACACTCACGCAGCTAGTCGAATTCTGGCATCCACTCGGCGCTATAGCAGAATGCGGCGGCGGATATCAGGAGATTCCAACAGACCTCTTCACCGGCTTGCCGGTGGTCTATCTTGACCGAAACCCTCGCACCCTTCCTCCTGATGTTCCGTGCATCAGCCACGATTCTATCGCCACCGGACGCCTTGCCGCAAAGGAACTGCTCGTCGCCGGGCATCCGAACTTCGCCTTCGTGCCTTATCCTCAGCCTCGTTTCTGGAGCGACGACCGCGAACGTGGATTCAAAGAGGCGCTTGCGCTTAACGGCCGAACATGCGAAACGTTTAGCAGCGTACGACACTCGCCGCAAAGCGTCGTATGGCAGAAGTCGCTTCGCAAATGGATCACGCGGCTCCCAAAACCGTGCGGAATCTTCGCCGCAAACGACAGCGTGGCGGCAGAGGTGCTGACAGCCGCCGCGCAGTCGGGATTCGACATTCCGCGCGAGATCGCGGTATGCGGCGTGGACAACTTCGCGCCAATCTGCGAACACACCTTGCCGCCGCTCACAAGCATCCAACCCGACTTTATGCTCGCCGGAGAACTCGCAGCCCGAACGCTTGGCAAAATCGTAAGAGATAAAAATCGGCAGCGGACGGTTCGTCTCACATTCGGTCCGGCAGGCATTGTCCGAAGGGCCTCGACGCGCACTGCGAGCCGCTACGATCCACAGGTAACGGCGGCTTTGGAACTGATACGCCAGCGGGCCTGCGATGGTATCTCGTCCGCAGACGTTGTCGTGCTCTTCAAATGTTCGCGACGCATGGCGGAAATACGCTTCCACAAAATCGTCGGACATTCCATCCTCGACGAGATACAGTCCGTGAGACTCGAAAAGGCGAAGGAGATGCTTTCACACTCCACGCATACCATATCCGCCATCGCAAACTTCTGCGGCTTCAACGCAGCAAACGCCCTATGGAAGTTCTTCCGCCAGGAAACCGGCCTCTCGCCATCAGAATGGCGCAGAAGCGCACTCTCTACTTGATGATTTCGGATTCGGGGAGCGGGTATGTCTTGGCGGCCTTGCTCCAATTGGAGTTTGAGACAAACGATTTCTCCACCGAGTCGTTGATCACCAGCTGTATGATGCAGCCCGTCACACGCGATCCCTTCGTATCGGACTTCACGGACGTGCTGCCGCCCCTGCGCCTTCCCCTTCCTCTTCCCCTTGTTGACGTAATGGTCTTCGTACGCACGAGCTTCTCGGTTGGTGACGTGACATCGGTCTTGAACACGCCCTTCTCGTCCAGCACCACGGGAATCGTCTTCTTTTCTCCGAGAAACACGGTACGCCCGTCGGTCGTGCCGATGAAATAGCACTCGAGCTTCACGGAACCGGCGGCGGGAAGCGACTTGCCGCTGAATGACACGGTGACCGGCCACGACACGCTACGGCTCGTCGTCTTTGTCTTGACCGAGGTCCTAGAATTGCGTCCGCCCGATTTCGTAGCCCCTCCGCCCTTGGCAGTGGACTGCTCCGCCGCCGGGTTTCCGACACGAAGCGAACTTATGTACCCATGCTCCTCGGCGGCCGTCGCCGCGAATGCCGCCGCGCAAAGCAGCATTGCCATGGTCTTCAGGCATTTCATCTGTTTTCCCTCCTGTCTATTCATTATCGGAAGAACACGTATCGCCTGTACAAGCGGGGACGGGCGGAAGAGTCACGATGGCGTCAGCGCCGTCGCGCACAATATCGTACGCAATTGAAAAAAGGCGCGTGTCCGGGGTGTCGAAACGAACTGTGAAGGCGTCCGCATCATGCGCAACAGTCTCGCCGGAAAGGAGGTCGGTCACCTTCACGGCCCTGCCACGAAGGCAGATCGTCTTCTCGCCTCCATCCTTCGTATGGACGGCGAGGAAACCCTCCTTCGCGAACACGGTTGCGAGCTCATTTAGATAGAGATGCACGCCCGCGTCGGAAGCGATATTTGTGAGCGATTCCGGTGTGAATAGCTTGTAGTCGTAGGCATAGACGCTGCGCCATCCTTCCATCTGCGTGGCACTGATCCCCGGCGTCTTGAACGGAACGCCCGCCCACTCCTTCACACGCGTGGCATCGAGCGTCTTGCCGTCCGTCACGCCCGGCGCGTAGCACCAGAGGACCGTGCGGCCATTTGCACAGACTTTCTCGCGCAGGAACTTCGCCCGCTCCGGCGTGATGAGCAGCGTCGAGTTGAGGCAGACGAGCTTGTAACGGTCCATGTCCAGCACGGGCAGGTCGTCGAACGAATACACGTCGTGCGGCGCGGCGATGCGCCCGAGGTTGTTGCGCAGGTGATGCCCGAACGCACGTTCGAGCGGAGACTTCTCGTTCACATAGTAAATCGACTGGGGATCGCACACGAGGAGGATCTCCGCGACGGACGGCGCGGGCTTGAGGGCGTCCTGCACCTTCTTGAGCGCGGCGATGCGTTCGCGCACCTTGGGGTTGCGGTAGAACTGCCCCCACATGTCGAACCACCAGTAGTTGGCGTTGTGCGACATCGCGAACGCCGCTTCGCGCGTGTTACCGGCAAGGTCGTCCTCCAGCGTCTTCCAGAGGCCGCGTCCCCACTGGGTCTGGTCGTGCGGGCCGAAGTCGATCTCATGCAGAAACCGCTTGCCGTAGCGGAGGGCCGTGCCATAGACGAGCTGGCTCCCGGCGCCGCCGCCGATCGCGCGGTCGGAGTAGTTGCCGGGCGCGATGAAGAAGTCGATGTCCGGCGAGGCGTACACGCGCTCGTAGTCGAGATGCGCGAACGACGTCTGGTTGATGCAGCTCGTCAGGTAGTACCCGAAGAACACGCCGATCTCCTTCTCCTTGGGAATGGCCTTGCGCGCAGCGTTCGCGAAGAAGAGAATCGCGTTCGCGGTGATCGAGTTGTGGAACTTCCAGTACGCGATCTTCTCCGGTTCCTTGGCTGGGTCGTACACGAGGTTCTCGAACGCGGCGCGGGAAAGCGACTGCGGCGTGGGGGGCGTTTCGCCGAGGGAGAGGTTCCGCGCCTTGCACCAGCCCTGCCACCCCTTTGTCTTCGCATAGCTGGTGCGTCCGCGGTCGTATTCGTACCACTCGCTCGTGCCACCACCGGAGAGGATGTAGCAGCCGATGCGGTCGCCCCACCGCTTCTCCGCGTAGGCGATGAAGTCGAGCATCCACTCCTTCGTGCGGTTGCGCCATTCGGGCATCACGCCGGCGTGGGTGATGTCGGTGAAGGAGTCGAGCCAGAACTTGTGCGTGGCCCAGTAGGGCGTGTTGAGGTCGATCA
>CAMIVJ010000225.1 GCA_946401765.1 uncultured bacterium
CCGCCTTGCCCGTCACGATCGGCGGGATGAGCGTGCCGGTGGCCGAGCAGAGTCCACACCCGATCGCAAGCCCGAGACCGATTCCGAGGTAGCGGATCATCAGCCCCCATGTAAGCCCGCCAAGGCCCCAGAGAGCGCCGAAACCGAAGCACTGCGCAAGCACGCCGGCATTCTCGCCGCCGATCACCTTGAGCGAGGCGGGACACGTTCCCATGGCCAGCGCAAACGGAAACACCAGAAGTCCCGCGAGCGCGTAGAAAAGCCAGTAGCTCTCGTATTTCACGCCCTTGATCCATCTGAACGGCACCGCGAACACCGCGCCCGCCAAGCCGCCAAGAGCGCACACAAGCGTGCCGAGCATCGGATTTGCTGCTGATTCTGTCATTTCATTTTCCTTTCTTTGAGTGTTGATTTGAAGCGGAAGAAGACGCGCCGTCTAGCACCATGCGCGCATGCTTTGCATAGACGCGGCGAGGATCGGCGGCATACGCCTCGAGCGTGCGCCGGCCGAGACCGTCCGGCGTGTCGCCCAGGCGGAACAAGGCTCGCGCGATGCATATCTCGCGCAGGGAAAGCGTGCGCTCCCAGTCTCCGGCCTTGTTCTGATAGCCGGGCACCACGGGCGGGGCGGCGCTCATCTTCTGCCAGCGTCCGCCTATTCCGGGGCGACGCAGCACATCGGCAAGCACGGGCACGGCGCGCTTGTCGCCAAGTTCCTCGAGAGCGAGGGCAACGGCGCGGAAATGGGAGAATTCGCTATCGGCGTTGAGCTGTGCGGCCTTCTCGATTATCGCAGGCACGGCGTTGGTGGCATGGCAGTGGCCAAGGGCAATGGCATAGCTGTCAACCCAGCTGACGCTGCGGTTGAACTGGCCCATGCCGCGGTAGTTCCAGCCTTTGTCCCAGTCCATGGCCTTGAACTTGGCGAGCAGCTGCTGCGCGCCGTCGTCATTGCCGAACATCGCGAGCACGTGGGCATAGATGAGCTTGGCCTCGCCTTCGGCCGCGCGGAACGCGCCGCGCAGGCGCGGCAGAGTGCGCGCGCGGTCAGCAAACACCTCGGGGAGTCCGCGGTACTCGTTTGCGAGCTGCGCGACAGCGGCGTCGAGCGTTTCGTCGGAGAGAGGAAAGTTGTCCTTCATGGAAAGATCCTCAGAGCGCAATATCTTCTTCTCCACGAGGTGTCGCTGCAGTGACTTCACGTCGATGTCGCGCACCTTCACGCCGGACTTGACGGCCATCGCGGCAGCGGTTCCCGCGGCATAGCCCTGGTTCTGGATGTCGGGCTGCATGCGCAGAATGGGCATCGCGTCGCGATGGGCACTTATGCCAAGGCCCGTCACGAGCAGACCGTCGAGCTTCTTCGGCAGAAGGCAGCGGTAAGGCAGGTTCACGTACATCGGCTTGTGACCGGGATCCTGGATGAAGAAGAGGTCGTCTCGGGTCTGTCCATGCGAGTCGAAGTTAGAGTAGGTGCGGGTGATGATGTCTGGATACGTGCGGGAGCATGCGACGTCTGCGGCGCTCATGTAGAAGGCGCCGATCATGCGGCGGCGCTCGCGGCTGTCGATCACTTGTGCCTGGTCCCAGGTGCCGTCGGGCAGGCTGAGGCGAGAGCGCAGAGCGAAGTAGAAGACGTCCGCGGCATCGGTGTCGTCCACAAAACCTATGTCGGAGTTGGCGTAGTCGGAGCCAAGCGGATGCCGCGCGAGTCCCACGCCCTGCACGGAGAGATCGTCGTCTGTTAAGAACTCCGTCTCCTCTCCCGCCATGGCAGGCAGCTCGGCGTTGCCCGTGGAGTCGATAGCATTTCTGCACGCCACGAGGCCGCGCGTACCATCCTCCATAACCACCACCACGCCCGTCAATCGACCGTCTTCAACCACCACTCCGCCAACGAACACGCCGAACCAAACCTCGGCGCCAGCCTTGCGCTGCTCGGCGCGGAACCATTCGCTCTTCGCCTGCGGGAACACGCTGCCCTTTTCGCGCGCGCCGGCATCGATCTCGGTGGTGAATCCAACACGATTGCCGAAGTAGTAGCGGCCGATCATGCCGTCCGTCATCACGCCGCCCTCGACGTAGAGGTAGTCGCACACTATTGTCTTGGCTCCATGGCGCGCGGCGGCGATTGCGGCCGGTGCGCCGCCAGTGCCAGCGCCAACCACGAAGGTGTCGCATTCGGCGATGACGGGCGCTGCGTCGTCGAGGCGCACGCTTCCGGAGGCATTGACGAGATATGCGGGCAGCCCGCCGTGGTGTTCGCCCACGCGCAGCGGACGAGCACCTGACGCGGCGGACGCTCTCGACTTTGTCGGCTTCGCGAACTGAGCGCGCGCCGACTCCGCGGCAGCAGCGCTTCCCACGCGCGCGCCAAGCCGCATGGACTCCCCTGGCTTCGCAAGCGCGGCGGCGAGAGAGCGCGAGACGTCGGCGAGCGGACCCAGCACCCACACGCCCGGCGCGTCCTTCGGGCGCAGCGCGTCAAGGTTCAGCGAGCCGCCGATCCCTCGCGCGGCGCCGCTCTCCACGTGGGAACGGCATCTGAAGCTGTCAGGAGGCGCCACAAGCGTAAGAGAATTCGCCGCATCGACCTCCAGCGCCGTGAAGGTGCGGTCGCGCGCGATCTGCTCGGCCGCAGCGAAGGAGCGCGCCGAACCGTCTTCCATCGGAATCTCTATCGTGCATTCCCACAGGCGGGCCTCGAACTTTGAGGGGAAGTTCGGCTTGAGGTTGTTGCGCGTGGTGATCGGGAATGCGGACGACATGGCGCGCGACTTCACGCCAGGGCCCTTCGGCTCTTCGCCGCTCGCCACCACGCGCCTGAAGGTGTAGACGCCTTTCGGGAATGGCGCCGTGCGGCCGCCGGCAAGGCGCGCGGCATGGGCGCGCGGCGTGGCGTCTATCAACGTCTTCGCGCGTACGGCCTGGCGTCCGCTGCGGTTCGCCATCACCACGCCCGCGAAACGGCCATCATCGTCGGTCAGCACGTCGCACACGAGCGAGCCGGTGAGGTACGGTACGCCTGCGGCGAGCATGGCGCGGTCGAGCGCACGCTTCACGGCGAAGGGAGTGGCGCGCTCGGCAAGCGCGGCGTCGGGTCCGGCAGGACGCTTCACCACGATCTCCGCCAGCAGCTGGCGTGGATAGTCAGGCGCCTTGTGCGCCGCAACGCGCACATAACGCGCGCGCGCCTCGCCGTTCCATGTGAACGTGCGCCGTTCTTCCTCCGCGTCAAACGACTCCACGACAACAGGTGCGGTCCATCTTCTGCCGTCCTCGCTCCATGAGACCTCCATCGAGGAAGTAAGGAACCCCACATCAGGCCCGCTTGATGCGCGCACCAGGTTCTTCTTGCTTTTGTTCTCGAATCGCACAAAGGTGACGAGCGACACTCCTGCCAGATTGCGCATCTCGCCGAGGTCAAGCGTTGCCGTGACGTCATCAGCATACTCCACGCTGTCGTGAGAGGCTTCGCCGGTCTTTCCGTTGCCGAGCTCGACGCCTTTTGGATCTGAATGCATCCTGGGGTTCGGCTTGACGTCGGTCTTGTACTTGAACGGCCAGCTGGCGCGCGATTCGGCGGCGAAGATGGCGCGGTAGATCGGGGAAGCGTCATCGTCACCGGCCTCGCGCACAACGCGCAACGTGCCGGCCATGTCCTCGCCAAGGTATGGACGCGGCGCGATCAGGAACACGTCCGCACCGGCCTCCTTTGCGGCAATTGCCGCCGAGACGGCAGCCGTCGAACCGCCAACCACCACCACGTCGGCCTCGCGCACAACCGGAATATCCACAGTCGCCGCCGAACCAAGCGATGAAACGAGAATGACAGAGAGAAAGAGTGTTGTTTTCATTGGCTTAAATTATACCAAAACCGTTCACAGATGAACAGAGGCATGAAAGTCCTCGATAATCTCACAACGAAACCGCACAGCTCAATCAACGGGATCGAAGATGAGGCTTAACGTGAACAGCACAAAAAATATGACCGGAAATGCCAACAGCTCCAGAAAGAACGAAAGCAGCACACCGCGCCACCGGCACCTCTTGTGCAACTCAATCGCCGAGACGATCAACCACGGCAGCATGATGATCAGCCCCAGGATCAAGCCCTCAAAGTACGTCACAAACTTGACATCGTAGGGGGCAAAACACTTTGCGCTGCAAAAAATCAACAAAGGCATTCCCGCTATAAGAAAGAAGAAAAAAGGCAGATAGCACTTCCTGTCGCAAAGACGTGGAACGCAAGACGCCGCCAGAAGACGATACGCGAAAAGTCCCAGAAAGACGAAGACGAAATTATACGAGAATATCTCTTTAAAGATTCCACTGTATGAAAGATCTATTGGCATACGGGGGAAGCCTCCTCTCTTTCCTCTACCACGGACGATTGCGACTGTCCGCCGTCGCCCCCTCCAACAGGCAGATCCGAGGCCACGGTTAGAGACAGCGTCATGAAGGAAAGAAGAAAAACCCTCGTTATCACAAGAAGAAATACAAGCAGGAAGGGAGCGGCAATTATCGTGACGACAATCTGCACAGTCAGCATCGGCCAGTTACGGGCTGCAACGGAATTTGAGACCACCTTGTACCAGAAGACCAGTCCATACGCAATGACGCAAATGAAGAAGAACGGAATCAATATCCAGGCCGCCAAGTAGACTCCACCCTTAAAAGCCGCAGCCAAAAGAACGAACACAACCATGACGGCCATCGCAAGCGAACACCATATGACGACCGAATCACTGCTCCTCTTGGCCTTTTCCATACCGCCTCCTTCGTCATCCCAGCTCAAGCATCATTGCACGCTCGGGGCAGGTGAAGGGATTGGCGTGCTTCGTGCAGTTGATGCAGCCGGCGTAGAGCTTGTGCATGATGTGCGTCTTCGGAATCTCGCGGAAGCCAATCGAGGCGAAGAACTCCGGCGTGAGCGTGAGCACCATCAGCTCCTTCGCGCGAAACGGCGCCACGCGCTCCATCACGCCTTTGACGAGCAGGCGGCCAATCCCGCGGCGGCGGTACGGCGCGCGAACGGCCACGCTCTGCAGCTCGACGGTGGCCTTGAGCGGATCGCCTATCTCCGGCCATATCTGGTAGGCCGCGCAGCCGGCGAGCTCGCCGTCCAGCTCGGCCACCAGAAAGCGGTCGATGTTCTCCACGATGTTCCCCATCGGACGAGGCACCAGCTCGTCGCGGTGCAGGTGGACAAGCGCGTGAATGCGCTCCGCGTCGTGGAGCGTGGCGCAGCGCAGCTTAACGTCGGAGGCATTGGTTCCATCTGCCATCTTCATCACCTCGGAAACTCAATCACTTTGCCGCAGGCGGCGGCGTTGCGGCAGGCGGAGGATTCGCGGCAGACGGCGGCGTTGACTGCAGCG